>NZ_QUFR01000005.1:0-214671 GCF_003478575.1 Dorea sp. AF24-7LB | reverse complement strand
TATTCTCTTAAGAATTTTCAGGGTTGTTGTCTATTGTTTAATTATCAAGGTTCTTATCTTTTCTTGCTGCTCATGTACGAATCAGCTTGTTTATAATAGCATTTCTTAGTACATTTTGTCAAGAACTTTTTTTCGTTTTTTTTAAATCTTTTTTACATCTTTTTAACAGATGCATCCGCTCTCATTCTCAATCGCTTCCGCATTAGAACTTCGAGCAAACGGAGAAAGAGGGATTTGAACCCTCGCGCCGCTATTAACGACCTACTCCCTTTCCAGGGGAGCCCCTTCAGCCTCTTGGGTATTTCTCCAAAATACTGATCTACAGCTTTACACATCACAAAACATATAAAAAACTACCGTCGCACAGACTAGTAGTTTTAAAGCGGAGAGGGTGGGATTCGAACCCACGCGCCCTCTCGGACAAACGGTTTTCAAGACCGCCTCGTTATGACCACTTCGATACCTCTCCATATATTCACTTGTTTATCGCTTCTGTATCAGCGACATGTTGTATTCTAGCACACTTCATGCCGCTTCGTCAATATCTTTTTTCATATTTTTTTATTTTTTTGTATTCCTGTGCTTTCCCGTAGTTAAGCACCACCTGCAAAGCCTCTTTAATTCAGATCTCATCCCTGTCTGCGACGTTCCAGCAGAAACATTTTTGCAATGTCCAGATCTTCCGGTGTCGTTATTTTTATATTTTCATAGGAACCTTCAAATAACTTTACCGGCATCTTAAGCATCTGTTCCAAAACCATTGCATCATCCGTCACCTGTACAGCGTGTTTCCCCATAAGTCTGGAATATGCATCTGTAATCAATTCTGTTTCAAATATCTGTGGTGTCTGGACTGCCCAGACATATTTACGTTCCGGTGTTGCTGTCGAATATGTCTTGTCGTCTACGATTTTAATGGTATCTTTGCTTGGCATGCCAGCTACACAAGCACGACATTTGCACACTGTATCATACCCTCTTCTTAAGATATTTTCTGTCACAAACGGTCTTGCTCCATCATGAATAAATACATAGCCGGTCTTGCTCTCTTCGCCGATTCTTCCATCTGCAATTGCCTGCAGACCATTCCAGACGGATGCATAACGCTCTGCGCCGCCTTCTACAACCGCCTTTACTTTTGAAAAATGATATTTTCGTACAATTTTTTCGTAAACTTCTTCTTCCTGTCCCTTTCCTACTACAAGAACAATATCATCTATAATAGATGATGACTGAAAAATCTCCAGTGTATAATAGATGACCGGTCTTTTATAAAGTTCTATATACTGCTTCTCTACAGAAGCATGCATACGTTTTCCACGTCCTGCCGACAGGACGATTGCCGTACAGTGTTTCTTCTGTCTGATTCCCATTATCTTTCACCTAACTTCAAGTTCGGGACTGCATTCAGATCCCAACCGTGCCTTGTTCCATTTATATATTCATAATATGCAGCCACGCCGATCATTGCTGCATTATCCGTACAGTAGATTGGCGACGGATAGTAGAACTGTACACCTTTTTCTTCACATGCTTTCTTCATTGCAGCACGCAGTGCACTGTTTGATGCCACGCCTCCTGCAATTGCAAATTTATCCACATGATATTCTCCTACCGCATGCATGGCATTTGCGACAAGTACATCTGTAACAGCTTTCTGGAAAGATGCTGCAATATCCGCCTGATTGTATTCGATTCCCTTCATCTGACAGCCATTAATATAATTCAACACAGCAGATTTCACTCCACTAAAGCTGAAATCATATGGTGAATCTTCTACATGTGCACGTGGAAATGCAATTGCCTCTGGATTTCCTTCTTTTGATACCTTGTCAATCTTTGGTCCTCCCGGATAACCGAGCCCGATCGCTCTGGCTACTTTGTCAAAAGCCTCTCCTGCCGCATCGTCTCTTGTACGTCCGATAATGTCAAATTTGCCGTAATCTTTTACGCGTACCAGATGGGTATGTCCTCCGGACACAACAAGGGAGAAAAACGGCGGTTCCAGATCTTTGTGTTCAATAAAATTTGCTGCAATATGTCCTTCAATATGATGCACTCCGACCAGTGGTTTCTTCGCAGCATATGCGATTGCCTTCGCTTCGGCAACACCGACAAGAAGCGCCCCAACCAATCCGGGACCGTAGGTTACTCCGATTGCATCTATATCTTCCAGTGTTACTTCAGCTTCTTTTAATGCTTCTTCTATTACCTGATTAATCTTCTCAATATGTTTTCTGGATGCGATTTCCGGAACAACACCTCCATATAAGGTATGAAGTGCAATCTGCGAAGAAATCACATTGGACAGCACTTCCCTGCCATTTTTCACAACCGCTGCTGCTGTCTCATCACAGGAACTTTCAATTGCCAGTATTAATATATCTTTTTCTTCACTCATTGTTTTACCTTTCTTTTCTCTGTTTGTTATTCACGTTCTAATCCGAAAATACAAGTTCCACCGAACGCCTGTCTTTTGCTGCAATCGCATTCGGGAAAATCTCTCTCACTTCATCCATATATTCTTCCGGCTTACTGAGTGATGGGCTGTAATGCGTCAGCCACATTTCTGCTACTTCTGCATCTTTTGCCAGCTTTGCCGCCTCATAAAATGTCATATGCTTATATTCTTTTGCTTTTTTCTGCTTATCTTTTTCACCATACATACCTTCGCAGATAAACAGATCCGAATGCATGGCATTCTTGCGGATAGCATCTACCGGTCTTGTATCGGTACAATATGTCAGTTTCAGACCTTTTCTTGCCGGTCCTAATACCATATCCGGAGTATATACATGCTCTCCATCTTCTACAGTCTCACCTTTTTGCAGGATTCCCCAGAACTGCTTTGGAATTGCATTTGCATTGGCGCGTTCCACATCGAATTTGCCGGCACGATCTATTTCCATCGTATAGCCATAGCATGTTACATTGTGATTTACACGGAATGCCTTCAGTCGGTATCCATTCATCTCAAGTGTCTGCTCCTGATCTTTGATTTCTATATATTTGATAGGAAACGGAAGCTCCGGCGCGATCACACGCAGTGCATTGACAACCCGTTCCAGCCCTTTTGGGCCAACCAATGTCAATGGTTCCGTCCGGTCTGCATTTCCCATTGTAAGGAGAAGTCCCGGTAATCCACTGATATGATCTCCATGATAATGTGTAAAACAGATCACATCAATCGGTTTGAAACTCCAGCCTTTTTCTTTAATTGCAATTTGCGTTCCTTCTCCGCAGTCGATCAGCAGGCTGCTGCCATTATATCTCACCATTAGTGACGTAAGCCACCGGTACGGCAACGGCATCATTCCTCCTGTTCCTAACAAACATACATCTAACATATTTTTACTTTACCTCTGTTTCTTCTCTTTTTCTTAACTGTCGCACGTTACAGGTATTGAAAATCCAGATACGATCCTGTCATAGCAGTCCTCACAAAGATCAAACGCGTCTTTCTGTCCGTCTTTCTTCGACAAATACCCCCAGTGCTTCTCCACTTCCACGATATCTTCCTGTGGGACTTCGTTTATTACCGAAATTTTCTTTCCGCAACAGTTGCAAATAATCTCATCTAATTTTTTTATCTCTATTTTTTGTGTTCTGTAATGGCGCATACGTTCCTCCTGCATGTGTCTGTCACATTTTTTCTCTTTGTTACGCCTACATTATATTCTTTCATTTTACAGATTCCTAGTGGAAACTGCTGACAATTATGATATCTGCCGGCTCATCAGAACCGCATCTTCCACCGGATCTGTATAGTAATTTTTACGCACTCCGTCCTCTGTAAACCCAAAAGACCGATAAAGTGCTGCCGCGCAGTCATTTCCGGCACGTACATCCAGCATCCATCTGTGGATTCCCGACGCTTTACACCACTCTGTAAATTCATTCATAAGTGCTGTAGCGATTCCCCGCCTCTGAAACTTTGGTGCAACTGCGATTTTGACAATCTCCGTCTCATCCAGCACATAAGAACAAAATAAATATCCTGCCAGTTTTCCTTCTATCCATGCCCCTGTATTTCGATATCCCGGTGCCTTCAGTGTCTCTTCTATACTGCCTGAGCTCCACGGATCCGGAAATGTACATTTTTCAATTGCCAGTATCTCTGATACTGACTGATTTATTGCTTCTAACACATCCTGCGGATCAAAAATCCGGACTTCTATTTGCTGCTTCATCTGCGAAACCTCATCAATCAAAATCTACTGACCGGATTTTTCCTTTTTCTCGCGTTCTGCACGTTCTCGTTCTGCCTGTGATACACGCAGGTAATCCGGGCGGTGTTCCATTGCTGTGACTGTTCTGCCTTCTCTATAATAATTCATGCCAAGTGCACCTACTGCTGCCGCACGCTGTCGGTTCAGGTGAGCAGGCGCAAACTGAATCTTCATATCTGCGAGCAGTTCATTTTCCAGATGTTCTCTAAAAACCGGTACACCATCTCCCAAAAATGTTACTTTCCGATTGTATTTTTTTAATTTTTCTGCCAGTTCTTCTATCGGAACTGCCATCTGTTCTTCCATAACTTTAAGTTCATTATCTGCACATGCATAAATACCTGTATAGACCTGCCCTCTTCTCGCATCCATAATTGGACAGATCAGTCCTTCTGTACCGCAGAGATTGTATGCCAGTCCTTCCAGTGTCGGCACTTCTACCAACGGCTTCTTAAGTGCAAGTCCCAGTCCTTTTGCAGTTGCTGAACCGATACGAAGTCCGGTAAATGAGCCAGGTCCGCTCGCGATTGCAATTGCATCGATCGTATCCAGGTCTAATTCTGTCATTTTCACAATCTCATCCAGCATCGGAAGAAGAGTCTGAGAATGTGTCTTCTTATAATTCACAGTATATTCGGCAATCGTCTGCGCATCTTTCTTTTCATTTTCTGATTCCAGAACCGCAACTCCTGCTACAAGGCCGGAGCTGTCCAGTGCTAATATTCGCATATACTAATCCTCCGATAATCAAATCCTTTTTCCAGATCTTTTTCTATCTTAATCTCTGTATAATGTTCCGGTAAGATCTCTTCGATCAGGTTCGCCCACTCGATCAGGCTCACCCCGTCACCATATATATAATCTTCATAGCCAATCTCATCCATCTCTTCGACATCTCCAATCCGGTACACATCAAAATGATAGAACGGCAAACGCCCTTCCTCATATACCTGTACAATTGTAAATGTCGGACTGCTTACCGGCTCCAGTATATCCAGGCCTCTTGCCAGACCTTTTGTAAAAACAGTCTTGCCAACGCCAAGATCACCGACCAGCGTATATACCTGTCCGGCATGTGCTTTCTTACCAAGTTCTAAACCGAACGCATAGGTTTCTTTCTCACTGTTTGTCTCTATTATCATGGATATTGTCCTCTCTGTTATCTTTGCACACGAACCGCCGGTGCCGGCATATTTTCATAAATCAAGTCTGCGATTTCTTTGTATTCCGCTTCAATCTGGTTTAATGGAAGAATAATTGCCTGCCCGGAATTACTGTATAAGATCAATATTTTCTTCGTTGTCACTGCACGCTTAAATGCATCCCACGATGCCATTCCACTGTCTGATTCTGTTGTTGTCAGGATTCCCTTCTCTGAAAATTCATAAGTCACCGGCACACTCAGACGATTGGAATGTTCCATCTGTTTTGTTACACGGTTGCGGATGATCATCTTCAATCCGCCCAGAACAAACGCTGCAAACAACGCAAATACAACTGCCAGTGCGATCTGCTGTTTTACAAGAAATGCCACTGCCAGTGCTACGTTCAGTACTCCAAGGACATTCCGGAATATTCCGATCTTACCGGAACAAATATGATGTATCGTAAAGTCTGTCACCGATGGGACATCCAGTTTTACTTCTACTTTTACTGCCATTTACACGCACCTCCAAATTTTCATTATATTTCATTGTAACACATCTTTTTTTTCCGTGCCACTTCTGTTATAGAAAAATAGGTATTATTACCAGCGTTTCACCTGACGCATTCCCCGGTTTGAAACCAGATTCATCAACACAATAATCAGAAATGCAATAAAAATTACGATCGCAACCCAGACACCTGCCGTCGCATAGTCTCCATCCTGGATAACCATGGCAATCCTCTGTGAAATCGTTCCTGTTTTTCCCGGAATGTTACCTGCCAGCATGGATGTTGCGCCATATTCTCCCAGAGCCCTGGCAAATGTAAGGATTGTTCCTGACAGAATTCCCGGACCTGCTGCCGGAACTACTACTTTCCAGAAAATAGTAATCTCACTCATTCCAAGTGTGCGTCCGGCATGAATCAGGTTAACATCAATCTGTTCAAACGCCGCTCTTGCATTCCGGTACATAAGAGGAAATGCAATAACTGTTGCTGCTATAATACAGCCAAGCCATGTCTGCACGACTTTAATGTGGAACTGTTCAAACAAAAAAATTCCAAAAGGTCGTCTTCTGCTGAAAATCAACAAAAGGAAAAATCCTGCTACTGTCGGGGGAAGTACCATCGGCAGTGTCAGAAAACCATCCAGAATGGCTTTCATCTTAGGTCCTGCCTTTACCACTTTTCTCGCCGCATAGATGCCAAGAAAAAAAGAGAAAATCGTAGCTGCTATACCTGTTTTCATGGAAATATAAAGTGGGCTCCAGTCCAGATTTCGTATAATTTCTGCCATTTTTTCATTCCTCCTGTGTTTTTTTAATCATTTGTTATGTCCGTTATTTCTAAAACAGACTATGCTTCCCGCATAGCCTGTATCTGTTTTCTATCTATTTCATGTTTATTTTACATTTGTGTCAAAGTAATAAGAGTCAAATACTTTCTTTGACTGATCTGATGTTACGAATTTTAAGAAGTCTTCTGCTGCCGCTTTCTGTGCTTTGTCAGCTTCATCATTTTTCACTTCTGCGATTGGATAAATAACATCCCCTGTCAGATCATAGCTTACTTTTTCCAGGATATCCAGATCTTTTTCGTATCCATATGTATCTGAATAGTAAGTGGTTCCGACTTCGCAGGATCCTTCTACTACTGCGGAAAGGACTTTACTGACATTATCCTGTTCACTGATTTCCACATCGCCAAGCGCTTTGGAAACTTCTTCTGTTGTAATCGTTGCCGGATCTTCCACTTTTTTCAGCTTACCAATAGATATCAGTGCCGCTCTTGTATATTTACCAACCGGAACACTGCCGCCTGCTAATGCAATACTTTTAGCGTCTTTTAATGTTTCCAGACCTTTTACTTTTGTTTTGCTGTCTTTTCTTGTTACAACAATGACCTGATTGTTTACTACATTTTTTCTTGTACCGTCTACAACCAGTCCGTCCTCTTCAAGCTGATCCATCTGTTTCTGTGCTGCTGAAAAGAATAAATCACACTCATACCCTTCTTCAATCTGTGTCAGAAGTGTTCCTGAACTGTCAGCATTATAAGTGATTTTTACATCCGGGTGATCTTTCTGATATTCTTTTGCAAGTTCTGTCATGACTGTATTCAGACTTGCCGCAATAAATACCTGGATCTCTGTCTTTTTCCCGGATTCCTTTTTTGAATCCTTGCTCTCGTTTTTGTTTCCCGCACAGCCTGCTAAAGAAAATACCATAACAGCCGCCAGCACTGCTGCTAAAATTCTTTTTTTCATTTGTCTTCTCCTTTGATTAGATGTTGATAATTAAGAAAAATCTCTTCTTATAAATTTATAATCTAATCTTTGAAAGTTTACACCCATAGGTAATAAATAATACGAGCTTTGCCGAACTTATTATGCTATACCCGCGCACATTCGCGGCTTGTCCCACGGAGTACTTCAAGTCCATGTTCCAGGTGTGGCAGCAGAAATCTCAGTGCTTCCTTTACTGCTTTGGGGCTTCCCGGCAAATTAATGATCAGAGTTTTCCCCCTGATTCCCGATACTCCCCTGCTGAACATTGCCCTCGGTGTAATCGTCATAGAATAATTACGAATTGCTTCTGCAATTCCATTTGCCATTCGATTGCAAACCTCGATGGTTGCCTCCGGCGTTACATCTCTTTCTGAGAATCCGGTGCCACCGGTTGTAAATACAACATTGATCTGCCTTTGATCGGCAAGTCTTTTCAGTTCTTTTTTTAATGCTTCTTTTTCATCCGGCAGAAGCAGGCTTTCTTTTACGATGTATCCAGCCTCTTCAGCAAGGCTTACCGCCTCCGGACCGCTCTTATCTTCTCTTTCTCCCCGTGAGCCTTTATCGCTCAACGTAATGACTGCTGCAGTAAATGGACGATTTTCATCCAGCGGTAACTTCTCTACTTCATCTCCGACTTTTATGTGTCCGCCTTTTACTACTTCAGCAAATACACCTTCTCTCGGCATGATGCAGTCACCCATCCGTTTATAGATCTCGCAGTGGCTGTGGCAATTCTTCCCGATCTGCGTCATTTCCAGAATCGCATCTCCGATTCGGAATCTGGTTCCGACAGGAAGATCCCGAAAATCATATCCTTCAATGATCAAGTTTTCGCCAAATGCTCCCAGTGCTACATCCGCACCTTTTTCTCTGAATTTCTGTATTTTTTCATAAGAAAGAAGGCTGACCTGCCTGTGCCAGTTGCCACCGTGGGCATCTTCTTCCAGCCCCCAGCCTTCTATTAAATTCACTTCTTTTTGTTCTTTTTTGACTGTACCTCTTTTTTCACTGGTACAGATTCCGACAATTTTCCCCATAGATTTACCCTCCGATCTGTGCCATTTTTTTCTTTTCCGACACTTTTTCAATCTCTGAAAAACAATGTTTTTTCGGTTTTATTTGTATTGCATGCTTTATATTTTCTCTGATTTTTTCCGAATCACCGCATCTTGCTACGTCACGCACAGATATCGTTTCATCATAACAGAGACATGGTTTTAATTCGCCTGTAGATGTCATGCGCAATCGGTTACAGGAATCACAGAACACACCATGTATTGCACTGATAAATCCTATACTTCCTTCAAACCCAGGAATTTTATAATAGATTGCCGGTCCATTTCCGTGTTTTCTTTCATCCGGTTTTATATCCGGATAGATTTCTTTTATTTTCTGAAACAGCGTTGTATTGGAAATCGTTTCTCCTTCTTTTCCTTCTCCGATTGGCATGAGTTCCAGAAACCGGACATCGACAGGAATATCTTTCGCCAGAATCAGTAATTCCTTCCATGAAGATTCATTTCGCCCTCTTTGTAAAATCGTGTTGGTCTTCACATGCATTCCTATCTTCATTGCAGCTTTCAGCGACTGCAGCACCTGATCCAACATTGGAAATCCGGTAATCTCTGTATAAACTTTCTGATCTAATGTGTCCAGACTGATGTTGACACTCCGAAGACCGGCATTCCAAAGTTCCGGTAAATATTTTTCAAGCAGCACACCATTTGTTGTAAGTGTGACTTCCTCTGTACCTGGAATCTCATAAATCATCCGGATCAGATCTGCACAGCCTCTTCGCGCAAGCGGTTCACCACCGGTAATTTTGAATTTATGAATGCCAAGTGAAACTGCTTCCTGACAGACACTTACAATCTCTTCATAAGTCAGAAGGTCTTTCATAGGGCAGAGCTCTATTCCGTCCGGCATACAATATTGGCAGCGCAAATTGCACCGGTCAGTAATTGAAATACGCATATAATTGATTTCTCTGCCACATAAATCCTTCATTTCTTCTATCTCGCTCCTTGCTCTCTTCCTTCTTGTTCTCTTTGTTCTCTGGGAAGGCTGTCTATAAATGATTGTTTTACATTCTTACTCCTCAAGAAGTTCTAGCAATACTTTTACAGAGCCCCCGCACACCATGCCTTCTTCACCTGCGTCTGCATTTTGCAAATCTACAGAACAAATGCTGGCTGTGTCTGTTTCGTCCTTCCCACTTTGCGGCTGTGTAGTAGTTAATGTCCGGGCTTTTGACATCAGCAGTCTTGCTTTCTGCACAACTCCGGCTTCCATACAGCCTCCACCAATCGTGCCAACACAGGTTCCGTTTTCGCAGATCAGCATCTTCACGCCAACGCCCTGTGGCGCAGAACCTTTTCTATCTATAATTGTTGCTAAGACTTTCTGTCCATAATCTGTATCATTTTCTATCGCCTTACGGATTTCTTTGGAATAGCCGTAGGTGCGTTTCTTCTTATTTTTTACTTCTATGATCTCTGCAATGATCGCAACACCGATTTCTTCCGGTGTCTCTGCCCCGATATTTAACCCGATCGGTGAATAGATTTCATCCAGCACAGCCTGATCGCAGCCTTTTTCCAGTAAGTGTTCTTTTACCATCGCAATGCGTCTGCGGCTTCCGATCATTCCAATGTATGCATGTCTTTTCTTTGTAATCTGCTCCAGGCACTCTTCATCATAGCGATGTCCTCTTGTCACAATGACGAAATAAGTGTCTGCATCTCCGTCGATTCTCTGCAGACCATCCGCAAATGCTTCGCAGTATACTTCATCTGCTCCTGCTTTTCTCGCCGCATCCGCAAATTTCGGTCGGTCTTCCAAAACAATCACATGACAGCCGATCATCCGTCCCATACGGATTACCGGAATGGAAACATGTCCGCCACCGCAAATGACAAGTTTCTTTTCATTGCCTAATGTATCACAAAATACTTGTTCATCTGAAAGCTGTATCTTTCCACTTATATCCAGCTTATGAAGTTCTTCCGGGTGTTCTCCAAAATATCTGGCATAGCGTTCTTGTGCATCCGATTCCCATACAATTTTATGATCTGCCACAAGACACTTCTCACCCAGATATTCTGTTTGCAAGCTTGTAAGTACCTGTTTTTCCACATCCGGTTCACACTGATCGATTGCCTCGAATAATGCCCACATGTCAGTCGCTCTGCTTTTTACATCTACCATTACCGGGTGCCTCCTTTACCGAAGCCGCAATTCGGGAAGGTGCATTCCGGACAATTCAGACATAAACCACCTTCTCCAAGTGTATTTAAATCTTCTGCTGTTAATATTTCACCGACAGTCAATCTCGGAAGTACAAGATCGAAAATCGTTCGTTTAGAATACATGACACATCCCGGAAGTCCTAAGACTGGAATTACTTCTTTTCCTTCTTCTCTATAATATGCAAGCAGGAACATGGCTCCCGGGAGAACCGGTGCGCCGTAACTTACAATCTCGCCTGTCACCTGCCGGATTGCATACGGAGTCCGGTCATCCGGATCTACGCTCATTCCACCGGTACAGACAATCATGTTACATCCATCTGCTAATAAGCTACGAATTGCATTTTCAATCATCTGCGGATCATCATTGCAAATCTCATGTCCACCAATCTCTATATCGTATTCAGCCAGTTTTTCTTCGATCACCGGCGTAAATGTATCCTTGATCCTGTGATAATAAACTTCACTTCCAGTTGTAACAATACCTGCTTTCTTCTTTTTATAAGGAAGGATGTTGAAAATTACTCCTCCTGCTGTCACATCTTTTGCCTGCTGCATTTTTTCTTCACTAATTACCAATGGGATTACTCTTGTTCCGGCTAATTTATCGCCTTTTTTTACTGGAAAATCGCCGTGTCTGCTGGCGATCATTATCTCGCCAAGACTATTGACTTTCCGTAATTTCTCCCGTTCAATCTTCAATACACCATCTATATCCGCAATCAGTTCAATTTTCCCTTCTTTGACATCTGATGGATGCATATGTTCTCCCTGGCAGATCTGGCGTAAGATCTCTGCCGCATCATTTTCATGCAGCATGCCTTCTTCCTTTTCCCAGACGTAGAGATTCTCTTTTCCAACAGATAACAGAACCGGGATATCTTCTTCTGTCACAATATGACCTTTGCGGAATACTGCGTCCTTCGTCACGCCTTTGATAATCTGTGTGATATCGTGGCACAATACATGTCCGACTGCATCTTCCGTTTTAATCAGCTTCATCTGTAGTTCCTCCTGTCTGTATGTCTATGATTGCTTTTTCCAGACTAATAACGCTTTCTTCTGTGATTGAGCTGTTTATTGTGATCGCATTCCGAAAATCTTCGCCGTAATACTTATAAAAGGCATCTTCGGCGGCTTTTTGCACTTCTGTTTCCATCTTACGATAAGTTTTGACCAGCTTTTGACCGGCTTCTGTCAGCCTTGCGCCTCCGCCGCCTGCGCCACCTGTCCAGCGTTCTACTATAGATATACCAATCACCTGATCCAGTTTTTTTAACATCTTGCTCCCCTTGGAATAAGAAAGTTCCATCCGTACACACGCTTTTTGCACAGAACCGGTCTCATCAATCAATTCCAGAAGTTCACACACGCCCGGTCCGAAGAACTTTTCCTGCGTGTCAAAACGCAGGCGGATCTTGGGATGGATGCAGTTGTTTATCGTGTTCGTGTCTTTCATAGTAGTGTTTCTCCGAAAAATCCATTTAATAAAATCGTTTTATGAATATATTTATTATAAGTTTCGTTATGTTTTTTTAAATATAACGGTTGTATTTTAGCATATGAAATAAAATGAGGCAAGGGTTAAGATGTTAACTTCCAGAAAGATTATCTATGTCGTTGATTTATTTGATGTCAGCCTGGATTATCTTAATACAGTACATTGTAATTCTATATTTATCTATGAAAAGATTGAGTATCACAACTACTTTTAATAAAATAAAAAAGACGATCAGTTGCATTTCGTACTATTCTGCAAACCACCGTCTTTTTTTCTTTACTTTTATTTACCTATATTCATTTATATATAATGAGTTTACACAACAACCGCATCCATGATCTCCCCGATCGGAGCTGCAATGGTAAGATCTGCTCCGACAGATCTCGCTGTCTCGCTTTTATTGATCACAACCAGGTGTTTACCATGGAAATAATCGATAAATCCGGCTGCCGGATATACAACCAGAGATGTGCCACCGATAATGAGCATATCAGCTTCACTGATCGCACGGATGCTTTTCTGGATTACTTCCGGATCCAGTCCTTCTTCATAAAGGACCACATCCGGTTTGATCATTCCGCCACACTCGCAATGCGGAATCCCCTCCGCATTTTTCACATATGCTGCATCATAAAATCTGCCACATTCCATACAGTAATTACGGTGTATACTTCCGTGCAGTTCCAGTACATTCTTACTTCCTGCTGCCTGATGAAGTCCGTCAATATTCTGTGTGATCACAGCAGTCAGCTTTCCTGCTGCTTCCAGTTCTGCGATTTTCTTATGTGCTGCATTCGGTTTCGCGTTCAGATACATCATCTTTTCTTTGTAAAATTCATAGAATCCTTCCGGGTTATGCATAAAAAAACTGTGGCTTACAATCTGCTCCGGTGTATACTTATAATTCTGATGATACAATCCATCTGCACTCCGGAAATCCGGAATGTTACTTTCCGTCGAAACGCCGGCGCCTCCGAAAAATACAATACGGTCTGAATCATCAATCATTTTCTGCAACTGTGTAATCTGTTCTTTCCATTGTTCCTGCATAATCATGCACCTCCTGATTTATCTTTTTCACAAGGTATCCATATACTACCGATATCATTTTGCATTACATCTATGTGCTTCCAACCACCCAATCACTTTCCCCAGATCTGCAAGTGTTTCTGTCACTTTCGCTGTCACTTGTTCCGGCACAATTGCAATATCCGGAATACAAATAATTGCACCGCCAAGTGCGATTCCTGCGCGAAGTCCTGCTTCACTGTCTTCTAATACAAGACATTCTTCTGGCTTACATCCGATTTTCTCTGCCGCTACACGGAAAATCTCCGGATCCGGTTTGCTTTCTTTAATCTCATCACCATAGACAAATGCGTCCATTTTCTCATACACGCCCGCATCCTGCAAAAGTTTGCTTGCACGTTTCTTTTCTGTGGATGTTGCCACTGCTTTTTTAATTTCCTGTTTTTCAAGATAACCAAGCAATTCCTCTAATCCCTTTTTGACCGGTACACCATCTCCGGCTATAATCTCATTAAAAATTACATGCTTGGCAGCTCTTGCAGCGTCATAGTTGAATGTCTCTCCAAATGCTTCCATATATAATCTACGAATGACTGCAGGGTTCTTCCCTCTGCAGTCATTCATCAATTCGTCTGTTACATTAATTCCAAGATTCTCTCCTGTTCTCTTCCAACAATAGCTGGATAATCGCTCCGTATCAAACATGGTGCCATCCATGTCAAAAATTACGCCTTTTATCATGCCTGTATTCTGCCTCTTTCTTCCTGCCTGTTCTCGTGAATGTTTTATTCTCATATATACGCTCTCGTTCATTACTTCTGCCTGAAAGCATTTCACACTGTGAAATTACTCCTGGCGCAAAGCAATTCATGCCGTGAGATTATTTATTCTCCGGCTCTTCGCTGTATCCGTTAAAAAATTCTGACAATGCATCCAACGTCTTGATGAGTACCGGCAATTCTTTTTCATCCAATTTGTCCAAAATTGCCTCTGTCATCTGTCTGTGATAATCTGCATGGTGATGGTAAGCACGTTCTCCACGCTCTGTCAATTTCACAAATACAACTCTTCTGTCTTTTTCGCTGCGCTGTCTGGTCACGTACTTTTTGTTCACAAGGCTGTTCATTGCTGTCGTTAATGTTCCGACCGTTACATTTAGCTTTCTGGCTATCGAAGACATATTGCCACCTTCTCCAAGTCCGATTGCCTCAATAACATGCATATCGTTGTTCGAAATATCTTTAAATTCTTCGGTAATGATGGCTTTTTCCTCTAAGCGCCATATCTCATTGATCAGCGAAACTAACGTGTCATTGATCACCTTGTAAGCATCTTCCATGTTTTATCCCTCTTCATTCCCTGGCACTTTCCTCCCGTGCCCTTCCTTGGCTGCCTTCATTCAGGCAACTTCTCATACTTTTATTATATCCATCACTCCAGGCAGAATCAAGCCTTAAACAAATCTTGTATCACCTCTTCAACCGTTTCTATTTTCGTCGCCTTATATGCATTTGCACCACAAAATAAAAGTGCATCTTCCACTTCTCCTTTAGCAGCATGGATCAACGCATCTGTAATACAATACGGAATTTCTGCTGGATTGCATTTGTGCAGACATCCGTGACATGGACTGTGTGGGATTTTCTCACCGGCACGCACCTTTTTCTGAAATGAATTTAATATTGCCCGCCCCGGCATGCCCACCGGGCTTTTCACAATTACAATATCTTCTTTCTTTGCATCCAGATACGCCTGTTTATAACGAATATCCGCATCACATTCTTTCGTTGTCACAAACCTTGTTGCAACCTGTACGCCGTCCACTCCAAGTGCAAATGCTTCTTTCACTTTTGACGCATCATCTATACCGCCGGCGAGTACAACCGGAATTTCATGATCGCATTTTTCTTCGTAAATTTTCACTGTTTCCAGAATCTTTCTGACTTCATCTTCATATTTCTTTTTCCCACGATTTTCAGATCCGCTATTTACAGAACCATGGCACAGATTTCCACATTCTGCTTCATACATTTCCAATTCTTCCACAGAAAATCCGAGGTGTCCACCTGCGAGCGGTCCTTCTATTACTACCAGATCCGGCTGCCGTTTATATTTTTTCTCCCAATATCTGAAAATCACACGTGCGGATTTTTCTGACGAAACGATCGGCGCAAGTTTCACCTGACTTGCTCCTGCTATTTTCGGCAGATCCATCGGAAGTCCTGCTCCGGAAATAATAAGATCTGTACCTGCCTGTATCGCCGCTTCTACATATTTTTCATAGTGGCGCATTGCTACCATGATATTAAAACCAATCACGCCGTCCGGCGCAATCTTTCTCGCTTTCTCGTATTCTTTCTGAATCGTTCTTAAATTGGCTTTTTCCGGATTCTGATCAAAATCCGCTTCTTTAAAACCAATCTGGGCGGCAGAGATAATCCCTATGCCGCCCACTTTTGCAACAGTTCCGGCAAGATTTCCAAGGCTGATCCCGATTCCCATTCCACCTTGTATCACTGGAACTTTTGCTGTCAAATTTCCTATTTTTAATGGTTTATAGTCCATATTTTGCTCCTTAATGTGCAAATATCTGTGTTTCCTTACATCTTACGGAAACGCTGATATCTGTGTTCTGTCAGTTTTTGCTCCGGCATTTGCTCATAATTTTCTATAAACGCCTCTACTTTTCCCCGGAGCTGATCTGCAACTGGTTTCATCGTCTGTACCGTATATTGTTCCGGCTCTTCCAGCACACATTCAATCACGCCCATTTTCTTCAGATCATCTGCTGTCAGCTTCATCACTTTTGCCGCTTCTTTTGCTTTCGTGCTGTCTTTCCACAAAATGCTTGCAAATCCTTCCGGTGAAAGAATCGAATAAATGGAATTTTCCAGCATCCACACTTCATCTGCGACTGCCAGCGCAAGTGCTCCGCCACTTCCACCTTCACCGATCACAATTGAGAGTACCGGCGTTTTTAAACCGGAAAGTTCATATAAATTTCTCGCAATTGCTTCTCCCTGTCCACGTTCTTCTGCTTCCAGTCCACAAAATGCTCCCGGTGTATCTACAAAACAGATTACCGGACGGTGGAATTTTTCTGCCTGTTTCATAAGACGCAATGCTTTCCTGTAGCCTTCCGGGGATGGCATAGCAAAATTGCGCATAATATTTTCTTTGGTGTTTGTTCCTTTTTCCTGTGCGATCACAGTCACCGGTCGCTCTTTAAAATATGCGATCCCGCCAATGATCGCCGGATCATCTCCATAGAGACGGTCTCCGTGAAATTCTGTGAAGTCCTGGAACAGCATCCGTATGTAGTCACTGCCAACCGGACGGTTTTTCCTACGGGACAGAAGGACGCGGTCCCATGCATTTATCTTCTGAGTCTGTGCCATATCTACGATATCTTCTGAGTCATTACTCTTTATCTCATCCGCTGTATGAACCGTTGTCTTACTTACCATCTTACCTGTTGCCCGGTCTACCGCCTGATCTCCTGTCTGACTTGCTGTCTCCCCTGCCGTCTTATCTATTGTATCTTCTATGTCAGTCTGCACTTTCCCGTGAAATTCCAGAATTCTGCCTAATGTCTCCCGCATCTTTGGACGTTCTACGATCTGATCAATAAATCCATGCTCCAGCAGAAATTCCGAACGTTGGAAACCTTTTGGCAGTTTCTGTCCGATTGTCTGCTCAATCACACGCGGCCCTGCAAAGCCGATCAGTGCCTTTGGTTCTGCCAGTATAATATCTCCCAGCATTGCAAAACTTGCAGTTACACCACCGGTTGTTGGATCTGTCAAGACACTGATGTATAAAAGTCCCGCATCGCTGTGACGCTTCAATGCTGCGGATGTCTTCGCCATTTGCATAAGGGACACGATTCCTTCCTGCATTCTGGCACCTCCGGAACATGCAAATATAATAACCGGCAATTCCTGCCTTGTGGCGCGTTCTACTGCTCTTGTAATTTTTTCTCCGACAATTTCTCCCATACTTGCCATCATAAATCTGCCATCGCAGACTGCCAGTACGGCGGGTTGTCCAAGAATCGTTGCTTTTCCTGTTACAACGGCTTCCCTAAGTCCTGTCTTTTCCTGCAGTTTTTCAATTTTTTCTTCATAGCCTTTATAATCAAGTGGATTCTCTGTCTGAAGATCCATATCCCACTCTTCAAAGGAATTTTCATCTGCGATCATTTCTATCCTGCGGTATGCATGCACACGGAAATACCCTCCGCATTTCGGGCAGATAAAATACTCTCTTTTTACATCTTCCGCTATAATTGCACCGCCGCATTTGTTGCATTTGCGCAATAATCCTTCCGGCACTTCCGGTTTTCTGCCACCCAGATGAATATAATTTTTTCTTCCAGAAATCTGCCTGGTCTTTTTAAACATATTGTCCAGTTTCATAAAATGTCACCTTTATTATCTCTATCCTTATGCTTTGTGTTACTGTGCTTTCACCTGCATATTTTCAATAAACCCAATGTCAATATTGCCTTTTAAATAATCCGGATGATGCAGAATCTCATACTGGTAATCTACATTTGTATCAATTCCTTCGATAATAATTTCCCCCAGTGCACTCTGCATTTTCCGAATGGCTTCTTTTCTGTTTTTTGCCCATACGACCAGCTTGGCAACCATGGAATCATAATATGGTGGAATCGTATATCCGCTGTAAATTGCTGAATCGATGCGGATTCCTTTGCCTCCCGGAAGATACATATCCGTAATTGTACCCGGAGACGGACGGAAGCCTTTTTCCGGATTTTCTGCATTGATCCGGCATTCAATTGCATGTCCGCTTAAGTGAACATCTTCCTGTTTATAAGAAAGTTTTTCCCCTGATGCGATCCGAATCTGCTCCTTGACCAGGTCAATCCCTGTAACCCATTCAGTCACCGGATGTTCCACCTGGATACGGGTATTCATTTCCATAAAATAAAAATTCCCGTTTTTCTCCAGCAGAAATTCAATCGTTCCGGCATTCTCATATCCGGCTGCTTTTGCCGCCGTAACTGCCGCATATCCCATCTTTTCCCGCAATTTGCTGTTAAGTGCAATCGACGGCGATTCCTCGATCATTTTCTGATGATTTCTCTGAATAGAGCAATCTCGTTCTCCCAGATGAATGACATTTCCATATTTGTCTGCAAGGATCTGAAATTCAATGTGTCTGGGATTTTCCACAAAATGTTCGATATACATTGTGTTATCCCCAAATGCCATCTCTGTTTCTTTCTGCGCTGTCTGAAATGCATTTTCAAACTCTTCCGGCGTATCTGCAACACGCATTCCTTTTCCGCCACCGCCAAGCGCTGCCTTGACAATGACCGGATAACCGATTTCGGCAGCTGTTTTTGCGCCTGTCTCTACATCATAAATTGCTTCTGTACTTCCCGGAATCACCGGTACACCAGCCGCTGTCATTGTATTTCTTGCTTCCTGCTTATTTCCCAGTCTCGAGATTACATCGGAATCCGGACCGATAAATGTAATGCCACAGTCTTCACATAATTTTGCGAATTTACTATTCTCGGATAAAAAACCAAATCCCGGATGAATGGCATCTGCACCGGTTATAATAGTTGCGCTAATAATGCGGTCCATGCTCAGATAACTGTCTTTCGACGGAGCCGGACCGATGCAGACTGCTTCATCTGCAAGTTTTGTATGTAATGCTTCTTTATCTGCTTCTGAGTACACCGCAACCGTTTCAATTCCCATTTCCCGGCACGCACGAATGATGCGAACTGCGATCTCCCCGCGGTTTGCGATCAGAATTTTCTTAATCATACATGCTCACCTATCCAATCATAAATGTCAGTTCTGCACTTGCAACAACTTTACCGTCTACACTTGCAACTGCCTCTCCGACACCTACCGGACCTTTCTTTTTAATGATCCGTGTCTCTAATTTTAATTTGTCACCCGGCAGTACCTTTCCGCGGAATTTACATTTATTTATTCCGCCGAAAAATGCAATCTTTCCTTTATTTTCCGGTACACTTAAAATCGCAACCGCACCTGCCTGTGCCAGAGCTTCAATCTGCAATACTCCCGGCATGACCGGCTGTCCCGGGAAATGTCCGGCGAAAAAATCTTCCCTGTAAGTTACACATTTATATCCAATGGCATATTCGCCCGGCTCATAATCTTCAATGTAATCCAGAAGTAAAAATGGATGTCTGTGTGGAATAATTTCCTGAATTTCTGCTATATCTAAATGTTTCATCTGTTCCTCCTGTGAGACTCTTTTTCCTAAATAATGCGGAATAATGGCTGTCCGTATTCTACCGGTGCTCCGTTCTCTACCAGAACTTCCGCAACCGTTCCATCGTAGTCACTCTCAATCTCATTCATCAGTTTCATCGCTTCTACGATCGCCAGCGTCTGTCCTTTTTTCACCGTATCTCCGATTTGTACAAATGCTTCCGCATCTTCCGCAGGTGCTACATAAAAAGTTCCGACAAGCGGGGATGCAACTACTTTTCCCGCCGGCACGTTTTCTTCATTTACATTTTCTTTGCCTGTACCGGTACTTTGAATATCCTTTTCATTTCTGCCTGCCGTAAGAGCTGCCGTCTCGGATGTCAGTGCCTCTGATACCTGGATCGTCTGCACTTTTCTTTCTTTTTTACTGAGTTTTATCTTCACACCATTTTCTTCATATTTCAGTTCGGTCAGATCAGATGCTGACACGGACTCAATCAATGTAATCAGATTCTGAAATTCCATGTTATTCTCTCGCTTTCCAGTATTATCCTTCATAACGTTTCAACAACAGTGTTGCATTATGTCCACCAAATCCCAGTGAATTGGTCAGCACATAATTTACGTCTTTCTCTACCGGCGCACCTACTGCATAATCCAGATCACACTCTTCATCTGTCTCGGTAGTTCCCACTGTCTGATGGATAAATCCATCCTGTATCGTTTTCACACAGACGACACACTCTACGCCACCTGCTGCTCCTAATAAATGTCCGATCATAGATTTGGTCGAATTTACCACTACATTTTTAGCTGCTTCATCTCCAAGTGCCAGCTTAATCGCGCGTGTTTCAAACAGATCATTGTGATGTGTACTTGTCCCGTGTGCATTGATATAATCAATCTGCTCCGGCGTTACATTTCCTTCTTCCATTGCAAGTTCCATCGCTTTGGCTGCACCGCTTCCGTCTTCTGCCGGTGAAGTAATGTGGTAGGCATCTCCAGTTGCTCCATATCCTGCGATTTCCGCATAAATCTTCGCGCCTCGTTTTTTGGCATGCTCCAGTTCCTCCAAGAACACCACTCCCGCGCCTTCACCAAGTACGAATCCATCCCTATTTTTGTCAAACGGAATGGATGCGCGCATTGGATCTGTTGATGTAGACAATGCTGTCAGACTTGTAAATCCTGCTACTCCGGTCGGACAGATACAGCTCTCTGTTCCACCTGCCACCATAACATCTGCATCGCCGTACTGGATTGCGCGGAATGCATCACCGATACAGTTTGTCCCAGATGCACATGCAGTCACAACATTCGTACATTTTCCGCGGAATCCAAGCTGAATCGAAACATTTCCTGCTGCCATATTGGAAATCATCAGTGGCACCATTAACGGATTCACACGTCCCGGTCCGCGGGTTTTGATTTTATCGTATTCTTTCTCTACTTCCTGCAGGCTTCCGATTCCGGAACCAATGATCACACCTGCACGGAACGGATCTTCTTTTGTAATATCAAATCCTGCATCCTCACATGCCTCTTTTGCAGCTGCCACTGCATACTGGGAAAATGGTTCCATTCGCTTTGCAGCTTTAAAATCCATCCGCTCTTTTGCTACGAAATCTTTCACTTCAGCTGCGATCTTCACTTTATAATCTGTGGTATCGAATTTCGTAATCTCTCCGATCCCGACTTTTCCTTCTTTAATTCCCATCCAGAACTCTTCTATCGTATTTCCAATCGGAGTTACTGCGCCAAGTCCGGTCACTACTACTCGTCTCTTCAAATTCTTTTCTCCTTTATGCCATTACACACTTGTATCTTTGTCACGTCTGTAATCACTGCCATGCTCTTTTTCTTCCTGCTTACATCACCATGCCGCCGTCCACATGGAGCACTTGTCCGGTAATATAAGCTGCATCAGAGGACGCAAGAAATGCGACTGCAGATGCTACCTGCTCCGGCGAACCGAATTTCCCAAGTGGAATCTGCGATACCGATGCTTCTTTTACTTTTTCCGGGAGCACTGCTGTCATATCCGTCTCAATAAATCCCGGTGCAACTGCATTGACTGTGATTCCTCTGGATGCCAGTTCTCTTGCTGTCGCTTTTGTCAGTCCGATCACGCCTGCTTTCGATGCAGCATAATTTGCCTGTCCGGCATTTCCTGTCACGCCTACAATGGATGCCATGTTAATGATCCTTCCACTTCTCTGTTTCAGCATCTGACGTGCCGCAAACCGGATCGTGTGAAAAGCACCTTTTAAATTTGTATCGATCACCCTGTCAAAATCTTCTTCTGACATTTTCATCAGCAGGCCATCTCTTGTAATTCCTGCATTGTTTACAAGAATATCCATACTTCCTTCTGTCTTTATTACATCCTGTATAAATGTCTGACATGCACCATAATCTGAAACATCACACCGGTAAATCACTGCTTTTCCGCCTTCTGTTTCAATCTGCGCCTGCACTTCTTTTGCTTTTTCTTCTGAACCGTTGTAATTGATCACAACTTTTGCTCCCTGGGATGCCAGTTTTAACGCAATCGCTTTCCCGATTCCGCGGGATGCGCCTGTGACAACCGCCACTTTTCCTTCCAGCATATATATCCTCGCTTTCTGCCTGTTTTATATGAACCTGTTTCAAATTTTTCTGTCTGTTTTTTTGTATAAACCTGTTCCAATTTTTTTCTGTTATTTTCCGGAAAGCATTTCTGCAACTTTATCAACATCTTCCCATGCCGCTACATTGTATACGGCAACATCCCGGTTGATCTTACGAAGAAATCCTGCCAGCGTTCTTCCCGGACCGATCTCCACAAATGTATCGACACCATCGGCGATCATCTGCTCTACACTCTGCATCCAGCGGACCGGTGCACTTACCTGTTCCTTTAACAGTGCCTTTGTTTCTCTGATGTCCTCTACTTTTTTCGCAGTTACATTTGTATAGTACGGAATGGCAAGCGGATGTAATTCTGTCTGTTCTAATTCTTTTTCCAGCTCTTCACCTGCTGGTTTCAGCATCGGCGAATGAAATGGTCCGCTTACATTTAAAAGAATGGTCCGTTTTGCACCTGCTTCTTTTAATTTCTCCGCTGCTTTTTCTACACTGTTTTTTTCGCCCGTAATAACAATCTGTCCCGGACAGTTATAATTTGCGACCGTCACACCGGAAATGTCTGCAATGACATTTTCAATCTTCTGCGCATCCAGCGCCATCACTGCACACATGGCTCCTTCGCCCGCCGGCACCGTATTCTGCATCAGTATTCCTCTTTTTCTGACTAAACGGATGGCATCCTGATCTGTCATTCCGCCAGCCACAGCAATGGCTGTATATTCTCCCAGGCTCAGACCGGCTGTTACATCCGGTTTTACACCTGCATTTTCCAATACTCTCTCCATAGCAAGGCATGTTGTCACCATTGCCGCCTGTGTATATTCTGTAACGTCAAGCTTCTCATTTTTTTCAAAGCAAAGCGCCTTCATATCTATTCCCAGATGTTCTGCTGCTTCATCGTAAATCTTCGCCGCCAGTTCGCTGTTTTCATAAAAATCAGCTCCCATTCCGGCTTTCTGCGCTCCCTGTCCTGGAAAGATAAATGCTGTTTTACTCATAAAATCCTTTCCCTCCGATCAATTCATCGGTCTCTTTCACCAGTTTCTGGATCAATGCCTGACAGGACATTCTTTCTTTTACCATTCCTGCAATCTGACCTGCCATGACACTTCCATTTTTCACATCTCCGTCTACAACTGCTTTTCTTAAACCTCCAAGTGTCAGATGTTCCAGTTCTTCGAAGCCTGCACCCTTATTTTCCAATTCTATATATTTCTTTGTCATATCATTGCGAAGCGCTCGCACCGGATGTCCGGTCGTTCTTCCTGTCACACGAGAATCAATATCCTTCGCTTTGATAATCCGCTCTTTGTAATTATCGTGTACCTGCGACTCATCTGTGACTACGAAATGCGTCCCCATCTGTACACCTTCTGCGCCCAGCATGAATGCTGCTGCAATTCCTCTTCCATCTGCGATCCCTCCGGCTGCGATCACCGGAATCTTCACCGCATCTGCGATCTGCGGAACAAGTACCATCGTTGTATTTTCTCCGATATGTCCGCCGGCTTCGCATCCTTCTGCTACGACTGCATCTGCACCGCAGCGTTCCATTCTCTTCGCAAGTGCGACAGAAGCAACCACCGGAATGACCTTCACGCCGGCTTCTTTCCACATTTTCATATATTTTTCAGGACTGCCCGCTCCTGTTGTCACAACTTTTACGCCTTCTTCAACAATCACTCTGGCTACTTCATCTGCATATGGACTCATCAGCATAATATTGACTCCAAATGGCTTGTCAGTCAGCTTCTTTGCTTCTCTGACCTGCTCTCTTACCCAGTCAGCCGGAGCAGATGCAGCACCTATGATGCCAAGACCTCCGGCATTTGAAACGCCAGCCGCCAGATGGTATTCTGCCACCCATGCCATACCGCCCTGAATAATCGGATATTCGATTTCTAATAATCTGGTTACTTCTGTCTGCATAGTTCAACCTCACTTACTTATTTGTACTTTGTGCCACTTGTTTTATTTATGTGCTTCGATATATTTCACAACATCTCCAACTGTTACGATCTGTTCCAGATCTTCTGTCGGGATTTCAATTTCAAATTCCTCTTCCAGTCCCATGACCATCTCAAAAAGGTCAAGAGAATCCGCTCCCAGATCTTCTTTGAAAGAAGAGTTCTCTGTAATTTTGCTTTCTTCCACTCCAAGGTTTTCTGCTACTAACGCTTTAATTTTCTCTAACATATGTCTGTTCTCCTTCATCTTCATTATTTTTCTGTTCTTATAAATACTGCTGGGAGATCTTCTAAGCAGTCTTCCCTGTGATGTCATGTTCTCCCGGCGTTTTATATAAAGGTGGAATTTTCCAGCTCTTTATATCTCTGTGATATTTCGACCTTATACGGTCGCCTGCCGAAACTGCACTGATTGATTATTCCAAATGCTATGACCACTGAATGATTGTCGCACCCCATGTCAGTCCTGCGCCAAAGCCGGCAAGTACAATTTTACTGCCACTCTTTAATTTCCCTTTACGGTTACATTCGTCCAGCAAAATCGGGATACTGGCAGAAGATGTATTGCCATACTCCTTAAGATTCATTGGGAATTTTTCTATCGGTTCATCCAGTCTCCTGGCAACCGCTTCAATGATTCTTCGATTTGCCTGGTGCAAAATATAGCATGCGATGTTTTCTTTCTTTAATTTGTTCTTTTCGAGCGTCTCCGTTATGACTTCTGGCACTTTTTTTACAGCAAATTTAAATACTGCCTGTCCGTCCATCTGCATGAAATGTTCTTCATCAAATACTGTTTCCTTATCGATCTTTTTTGTAAGGCCATTTGCATCATGTCTGCTCTTTAGCGTAAGTGCTTTTCCGCTTTTCCCATCGGAATGTGTCACCGGAAAATACATTCTGTCTGTCGTTATTTCCTCATTCTGTGCGTCATACGCCTGTACAACTGCCGCTCCCGCTCCGTCTCCGAATAAAATGCATGTCCCACGGTCTTCCCAATTTGTCAGATTCGACAGGCTCTCACTTCCAATAACCAGTACTGTCTGGTACATTCCTGCCGCAATATAAGCTGCTGCCGTATTATATGCCAGTACAAATCCGGTACATGCTGCGCTTAAATCAAAACAAGTTGCATTTAACGCACCTATTTCTTTCTGCACTTCACATGCCGCACACGGAAGTATTACATTCGAAGAAATTGTTGATACAAGGATCAGATCTACTTCTTCCGGTCTGACATTTGCATTTTCCAGTGCACGCTTTCCTGCCTCTGCTGCCATTGATACGGTTGTCTCATTCGTGATAATGTGCCGCCTTGCCACGCCGGTGCGTTCCTGAATCCATTCATCACTGGTTTCTACTAATTTTGCAATGTCGTTATTATCCATACAATATGACGGGATATAAGAACCCGTTCCTGTTATTCTTCCAATCATGTTCATTCCTCTGTATATTTCCGCCGGAAGACAGATCGTGACATCGCATTTTATCTCCGACGAATTATTTTGACTTTCAAAGTATATATTCTTTTCCTTTGTTTGTCAAGTATTTTGATATTCAAATTATATTATCCTAAAAAATTACCCCACCGCCGGTCAGGAGATATTTCCAAAACCGGCGGTGGGTTTGAACTGTATGTACACATCAACCAATTATGGTCTCTGTCCCATTCCACCTTCCAATGTAATTGTCTCACCATTCATATATTTAAAATCCGGAGAAGCAAGCTGTACGCATGCACGTCCGATCTCTTTCTCAACGTCTCCGTAGTGTCCTGCCGGCGGCATCTTAACATTTGCCTTAAATGCGTCAGGATATGCTTTCTGGAAATTCTCTAACTGTGCTGTCCATGCAAGCGGGCAAACAATATTGACATTGATTCCATCTGCTCCCCATTCTGTTGCTGCAACTCTTGTAAGTCCACGGATACCTTCTTTTGCAGCCGCATACGCACACTGTCCATAGTTGCCAAACAATCCTGCTCCGGAAGCGAAGTTGATTACTGAACCTTTAGTCTCTTTCAGGTAAGGATAGCATGCTTTCATATAATAGAATACTGCATAAAGTCCGGAATATACTGCAAGGTCAAACTGCTCTGTTGTGTGATCTGCAAGTGTTACACCCGAAGCAGATGCCTGTGCATTGTTGATCAGTACATCAATTCTTCCAAATTTGTCAACTGTCTGTTTTACTACATTCTGAACTGCCGCCTGATTGTCCGCTCCGGCGTTCACATCTGCCTGTACCGGCAGCACTTCAATTCCGTATAATCTCTCTAATTCTTCTTTTGCATCTTCCAGCTTCTTTACATTTCTTCCGGTAATAACAAGATTAGCGCCCTCTTTTGCATAAGCAGTTGCAATACCATATCCGATCGATCCGCAACTTCCATCACTTAATACAGCGCGTCCTCCTCCTGTAATGATTGCTGTTTTTCCTGTTAAAAATCCCATAGTTTTAACTCCTTTCTGTGCGTTATGTCTTTTCTGATCCATACCTTCTGTCACGGCACCTGCAAGTTATCTCTCCTGCACTGTGGAGTGGTCTTCTTCTCGTCCTTTCGAGTTCCCCTTAAGCAGCTTCATATCCTGGCTGCACACTTCCCGAAATGGGCAACTGCGCTTCCCCAGCGCGAAAGGTATAAGAGTATAATAGCAAATCGCTCCTGCGAATTCAATATACAATTTCGTTTATTTTCAGTCATATTTGTTAATTTTTTACTAATCTTTCTTATTGTTAGAAAATTGCCATTTGAATACTTATTTATTCCATCCCCACCTGAATATCTGCTTTATTTTTCTTTTCATTTGTCCCCCAGCTTGTTACAATAAAGTATGATGTCAGGGTCAAAAGTCTGAAAACACGATATGTTACACAAGAGCGGTTTTATGGCTTTATGACCCGCCTCGATATGAGCATAAAAAGAAAGCATTAGCTTCACGATATGCGAATATGGGGTAGAATTTAAGAAAAGATGAGGTAACAAAATGAAATTAATGATTGCATCCGATATTCACGGTTCAGCTTATTACTGCAAAAAAATGCTGGAAGCATATAAAAAAGAAGAAGCAGACCGTCTGCTTCTTCTTGGCGATATTTTATATCATGGACCACGTAACGATCTTCCGAAAGATTATAACCCAAAGGAATGTATCGCTATGTTGAATCCGATGAAAGAACATCTGCTCTGTGTCCGTGGGAACTGCGATACAGAGGTTGACCAGATGGTTCTGGAATTCCCGATCCTTGCCGACTACGGTTTCCTGGAACTGGATGGACATACGATTTTCGCCACCCATGGTCATCATCACAATCCGAAGAATCCACCGATGTTAAAAAAAGGTGACATTCTCTTAAACGGACACACACACATTCCTGCACACCAGGATAATGGAACTTTCATTTACATGAATCCGGGATCTGTCTCTATTCCAAAGGAAAATTCTGCACATGGGTATATGATCTATGACGGTGAATTCCACTGGAAAAAACTTGATGGGGCAGAGATTCCTATGCCACTCCAAAAGGTTTAATAATAATTTAAATTAAAAAATAGATCGCGTCCAACCTCATTGTCTGGCACGATCTATTTTTTTCTTAATTTTTCTGTTCTTTCTTAAACACTCTTCTATATAAATTACGCATTCCACTGACTAACAGTGTCAGATAACGAAGTACCGGTTCTGTTGCAATGGAAAAAATCACAAACAACATAATGCATTTTTCTGACATCCCTGTGATTGCAAACAGCTTTGGCAGGAAGATACTGCAGAGGATGAGACCTGTCATGGACCCAATCCACACAATTCCGCGCAGAAGATTCAAAGGCTGACAGATCCGGTACAATATCATAAATCCAACAACCGCAAGCAGCATAGTTGCTGCTGTCGAAATAGCCGTTGCTCCAACTCCGAATTCCTGCCCAAACACAACCAGTGCCCCAACTGCAAGTACATCAGTAAGCCCCGCCGGAAGTGCTTTTAATACAACATTTGTAAGGAAATGTCCTTTAATAATATCTTTATTCGGCTGGAACGCAAGGAAAAATCCCGGTATTCCGATCGTAAACATACTAATCAGCGAAACCTGTGATGGTTCCAGCGGATAAGAAATCATAAATACAACCGAGAACAATGACAACAGGAAGGAGAATATGTTCTTTACAAGGAACAGACTCGCTGATCTCTGGATATTATTTACTACACGTCTTCCTTCCAATACAACTGATGGCATACAGGCAAAATTGGATTCCAGAAGCACAACCTGTGATGCCTGTACCGCCGCGTCACTTCCGGATGCCATTGCAACGCTACAATCCGCATCCTTTAATGCCAGTACATCATTTACTCCGTCTCCCGTCATTGCTACGGTTCTTCCCTGGGCTTTCAAAGCCTGTACAAACTGACGCTTCTGCGCCGGTGTAACACGTCCAAACACAGTATATTCCGCAATCGCTTCCGCTGTCTCTTCTTCTGTCCGAAGCGTAGACGCATCAATATAACGATCTGCATTTTTAATTCCTGCTTCTTTTGCAACCTCAGAAACCGTCAATGGGTTATCACCGGAAATAACTTTCACATCTACTCCCTGTTCTGCAAAATAGGCAAATGTTTCCGGTGCCTCCTGACGGATTGGATTTGCCAGAAGAATATAGCCGTAAGGAATCACCTTATCTCTCAGACGTTCTCCGTCCAGTTCTCCTTCGTATTTACCAAACAATAGCACACGATATCCTTTGCCGGCATATTTCTGGACCTCATCCCTGCACTGGTCATAATCTTTCCGAAGCACCAGTTCCGGTGCGCCAAGTACATAATTATTCTCTGTGCCATCCTTTTCCTTCAAACACACTGCACTGTATTTCACTGCGGATGTAAAAGGAAATACCTTCACCACGTTTCGTCCGTTTCTATCCTGGAAATACTCTTTCAGTGCCGCCATTGTTGCATTATCATTGCTCATGGCTTTTGCAAAATCTCCAATTAACGTACGGAGCTCTTTTTCATCTGGTTTTCCTGCTGACTTTTTCTCACCGATTTCTTTTTCTTCGGTTTCTTCTTTTTCTTCATTATCTTTTTCATCTGCTGTAACTGCTACCAGTTGCTTCACACACATAGATGGTTCGGTAATCGTTCCTGTCTTATCGACGCATAATACATCTACACGCGCAAGCGTCTCGATACTCTTCATGTCATGCAGCAATACTTTCTTGCTGGCAAGTCTCATGGAACTTACTGCCAGCGCAACACTTGCAAGCAAGTATAAACCTTCCGGGATCATACCGATCACAGCTGCTACCATAGATGTAATACTTGACCGGAACGGATCATGGTTCATAAAGAAGCTCTGCACAAATAAAACAATTCCAATCGGGATCAACGCAATTCCGACAAATTTGACCAGTTTGTCAAGAGAACGGATCATCTCCGACTGTTCACCCTGTTGCATCTGCTTTGCTTCCAGAGTCAGTTTTGAAATATACGAATCAGCACCAACTGCATCCAGTCTTGCATGACACTGACCTGCCACAACAAAGCTTCCCGACATCAGTGAGTCGCCTTTTTGCTTCGTAATCTCATCCGATTCTCCGGTAAGCAGCGACTCATTGACCTGCACCTCGCCTGCCACAACAATCGCATCTGCCGGTATCTGATTTCCCGCTTTAAAAATTACAATATCATCCAGAACAAGCTCCTGTGCATCTACTCTGGATATCTTACCGTCTCTTACCACACTGGCATGCGGTGCATTTAACATATTCAGATTATCCAGTACTCTTTTTGCGCGGACTTCCTGTATGATACCGATCAATGTATTAAAAATAATAACCGGAAGAAATGTCAGATCCCTGAACGCTCCGACAAGGCAAAGTAAAATTGCCAGTACGAGAAAAATCAGGTTAAAATAAGTAAATACATTCTCATGTATTATTTCTCCTGTTGTCTTTGACGGCGGATCTACCGCTATATTCGACCAGCCATCTGCTCTGTGCTTAGCCACCTGTGCCGCTGAAAGCCCGATCTCATAATCCGGCTCGTAACGGTCTGTAGTTCTCTTTCTAACACCTGTTTTTGTAAATGTTTCTGTTATTCCTTCATCAAAAGGTTCGTCCTTATAGCCTTTATTTTTATAGTAATTCTGTCTTTCTTTTTTATATTTCCAACCGGCGGGCTTTTTTCTTTTCATTTAGTCCCTGCCTCCTTTTATTTTATGTTAGGATTAAAAAATGCCATACGAATTGTTCCGTACTGTATACTCCTACAATTCTCCCCAATCTTCTATATCATCTTAGCACATTTTTCCATTTGCAAATCTAAAGATTCTGTGAATAGTTTCTTAGTTTTATCATAACATACTTTAAAATATTATCACAAAATATCTTTTGACTATCTGTCCATTCTTCGTTATAATCGTAAAAGCAAATAGAAAAGGAGACAGAACATCTATGAATTTCAATCAGATTACCATGTTATCAAAAATGAAAAATGCCATGGAAACATTTCGCCGGAATCATCCAAAATTCCCATTGTTTTTGAATGCCGTATCACAGGATGCTCTTGTAGAAGGAACTATTATTGAAATAAATGTAACTACACCAGAAGGAAAAAATTACTGTACTAACGTAAAATTAAAAAGCAGCGATCTTGAATTAATGGAAACCTTGAAAAATATGAACTCTTAAGACCTGTTGTTTCTGTCGGGCAATGCTAAAGTGAGCTACAAAGCCTGCCGCTGACAGTTTTCTCCGGGTATTAGGGCAATACAAAAGCAGCACCGCAATATCTTTCTGAGGAATTCCCTCATTTTCAGATATTACCGTGCTGTTTTTTATTACTACATTTATAGTCTGACTTTTAGCTATATATGAAGAATCTGTCACTGACATTCTTCAAAAACGACATAACACTTCAGACTCCCACTTTTTTACAGATATCTGCCAGGCAGCATCTGTCACAGTGTGGCGTTGTCCGTGCTGTACAGACTTCTCTTCCGTGATATACAAGACGATGGCAGAGCTCACTTCCTTCTTCCGGAGGGATGATCTTCCATAGTTCCATCTCTACTTTCTTCGGATCTTTGATTCCATCTACCAGTCCGATCCGGTTAGACAGCCGGATACAGTGTGTATCTGTAACGATCGCAGGTTTTCCAAACACATCTCCCATAATCAGGTTTGCGCTTTTACGCCCAACACCTGGAAGTTTCAGAAGCGCTTGAAAATCATCCGGTACATTTCCGTCGTATTGTTCATCCAGAATCTTCATGCAGGCGCTGATATCTCTTGCCTTACTTTTGCCAAGTCCGCATGGTCTGACAATTTCTTCAATCTCTTCCGGTGAAGCCTGTGCCAGCGCTTTCACCGTCGGATACTTATCATACAATGTTTCAACGACTATATTCACTCTGGCATCCGTACACTGTGCGGCAAGTCTCACACTTACCAGTAGCTTCCATGCCTGATCATAGTCCAATGTACAGTCCGCATCCGGATATCTCTTTTTCAAACGTTCTATTACTTCAAGTGCTCTTTGTTTTTTTGTCATTCTGTCTGCTCCTTCTTGCTGCCATCACTAATCATCTGTAATCTTGGAATGATGTATTACATACCCAGTTTTTCTGCAACAGCCTGTCCTGCCGGTGTGCCTGCGACACCACCGATACCCGTCTCACGAAGAGTAACATCCATCTTATCTCCAACATCTTTCATTGCATCAATCACCTGATCGATCGGGATCTTACTTGTAATTCCAGCCAGCGCCATATCTGCAGCTGCCAGTGCATTCACTGCACCTCCGACATTTCTCTTCACACATGGGACTTCTACCAGTCCCGCTACCGGATCGCATACCAGTCCCATCAGATTCTTAAGCGCCATTGCACATGCATTGGCGATCACTTCACTGTTGCCACCACGTACATGACAGATTGCACCTGCTGCCATTCCGGAGCCGGAACCTATCTCAGCCTGACATCCACCTGATGCACCTGCAAGATATGCTCTGTTGGCTATGATCTGTCCCAGACCTGCTGCTACATATAATGCTTCTATCATCGTTTCCTCCGGCACCTGATACTCTCTGTAATAAGTAACAAGAACTGCCGGAAGTACACCACATGCTCCAGCAGTCGGTGCTGCTACTATTCTCTTCATGCATGCATTATTACAGCCCATTTTCAATGCATTTGCCATAACTTTTGCCATAAAATCGCCACATAACGGTTTCTCATTCTCTCTGTAGGCATCCATCTGACCGCCGTCTTTTCCGACCATTCCACTTTGTGAAACCAGATTCTCTTCATAGGCATCCAGGTTTTCCAGCATAGACTGCCACATACCTGTCATCTGTTTCCAGGAGTTTTCCAGTGTAACTCCTCTTTCATTTGCATCTTCTATCTGTACAGCCTTCCAGAATGGAAGGCCATCTTTTTTGCAGCGTAGCTGCGCTTCTTCCATTGATTGATATGACATACGCTTCTATCTCCTTTTACTATTCTTACTCTACTCCGTTCGGATCCAGGAATTTTACCCGGATAATTCCCGGCTTACTCTCCAGATCTTCGATTGCTTCCTTCGGAATCACCTGATCTGTCTCAACAACCATTACCGCACAGCCTCCACGTTTATCGCGAAATACCTGCATTGTCGCAATATTAATCTCCGCTTTGGAAAGTGCTGCTGATACATCCATGATCCGTCCAGGTTCATCTATATTTCGAATAATCAAAGTGCATGTCTCACCGCTGAAATTCACGTCTATTCCATCCAGCTTGCAGACTTTGATACGACCACCACCGATGGAATGTGCCTGCATCTTCATCGTCGGAACACCTTCTGCTTCCATCACAATCTGTGCTGTATTCGGGTGTGCACCTTTAATGTCCTTGTTCTCAATTGTAAATTCCATGCCTTCTTCTTTTGCTACATCAAAGCTTACCGGAATCCGCATATCGTCTGGCAGCATCCCCAATAATCCTGCGATCAGTGCTTTGTCCGTTCCGTGTCCTTTCCCCGTTGCAGCAAATGAGCCATGCAGATATACTGTAGCTTTCTCTGGCTGTCTCCCGAACAATTGTCTTGCAATAAGACCGATACGCGCTGCACCTGCTGTGTGGGAGCTTGATGGACCGATCATAACCGGTCCTAAAATGTCAAAGATATTTCCCATTTTTTTACCCTCTCTTTTCTATTTTTTGACACATATCTACTTCTTATTATACGTTTTCTCACCTCTCTTTACAATCTTTTTCTGTACGCCGTTCTACTTATTTTCTTTCTCTTTTTTGTTATAAAAATCACATAATTTTCACCGCACTTTCCACTCCTGTATTCATCTATTTTGACACTGCAAACTTGTAAACAAAGTCATGATATGCTAACATTGAAGTCAGTCTGAAAAAGGGAGTGTATGACCTATGAACAAGAAAGAAGTACTGGAAATCCGCAAGCAGTTCACGCCGGAAAACTGTGCAATTACACGTATTTGCGGCTGCTATGTGGATCACGAGAAAGAAAAAAAGACAGAATTGAAAAAGGCTTTTCTTTCCATGCCGGAAGAAGAAGCCTTCAAATATTTTGATATTTTCAAACATACGTTATCCGGAACACTTGGGAAAAATCTGATGAACATGGAATTTCCGACAGAGCAGGAGATGCCGGGTGGAACGCAGGAATTTCTCTTAAAGCTCCGTGACAGCAAGCTTACCGATGATCTTCTGGTTGAGGAATTTTACGATAAGGTCATTGAAAATTATATTTACCCGGAAAATTATTACATCATACTGATCCATGCGGTCTATGATGTGCCGGGCAAATCTTCAGACGGTCTGGAGATGTTTGATGCTTCCGATACTGTATATGAACATATCATGTGCAGTATCTGTCCGGTAAATCTTACCAAAGCGGGGCTTACATACAATGCAGAGACGAACAATATTGAGGACCGTATCCGCGACTGGTTTGTGGAATTACCTGTCAAAGGTTTCCTCTTCCCGGCATTTAATGACCGCGCAAGTGATCTTCACGGAGTTCTGTATTACTCCAAGAAACCAGAAGAGCTGCAGCCGGACTTCATTGAAAATGTTCTCGGAAGCCAGATCCCACTTACCGCAAAAGATCAGAAAGCATCTTTCCAAACGATCATCAGTGATACACTGGGGGAAGATTGTGATTATGAAGTTGTAAGAAATATTCACGATAATCTGAATGAAATGATCGAAGAAGCCAAAGAAACACCGGAACCGCTAGAACTCGGCAAACCGGAAATGAAGAATCTTCTTGCCAGAAGCGGCGCTTCCCAGGAACATCTCGAAACTTTCGATGAGGAGTTTGCGGAAGTGGTCGGCGAAAAACAGACATTACTTGCCGCCAATATTGCAAGCACAAAGACTTTCCAGATTGAAACTCCGGATATTGTTCTGAAAGTAAACCCGGAGCGGTCTGATCTCGTTGAAACCCGAGAAATTGACGGACGGAAATGTCTCGTTATTCCGATTGATGAACATCTGGAAGTCAATGGAATTGAAGTCCATTAAGCATGGGATAAAAAGTATGGGCTTTCGTTTTGCAATTGAGTGCAAATAAAAATTTGCATATTTTTTCAAAATAATGCAAAAAAACATTTGCATTATCTGCCAGAATGTGATATTATACTTTTTGTCAGCGAGCGGAGATGGCGGAATGGCAGACGCGCTAGATTCAGGTTCTAGTGGGAGTTTATCCTGTGAGGGTTCAAGTCCCTTTCTCCGCACTAGCGATAAGAACTCTTGAGTAATCAAGAGTTTTTTTTATTGCAACGAAGCAAATGCATCATATTTGCATGACAGCATTTAGCGACCGCTAATCAGAGTAAGATTCTCGAGAACGTATCTTGTCTCTGTGTATACGATGAGCCAAGTACAGATTTGTGCTTGCACAAGGATCTGTATTTGGCGAACAAAACAAAAGACTTCACCCTGGGCACGCCCAAAAATGAAGTCTTTTTCGTTCCCTTACTATTTTCCTGCGAAACTTATTTAATAGCATCTCTCCATGTTGCAGGCTCAAACTTGTCCTGGATTGGGATCAGTCTCTGGTCAACATCGATCTGTAATACAGAGTTGAAATTATTTGTTGCCATCATCTGGCATGCAAATCCAACAATAACTACGATCTCTTTGTCAGTGTAATATTTCTTTAACTCTGTAAATGTCTCGTCAGATACTTTTGTAGGGTTCTTAACGATCTGCTCTGCAAGACTCTTCAGAAGTGCTTCTTTCTCAGTTGGTTCAAAGTTAGATGGATCAATTCCGATCTCTGCTAAATCGCTTACGAAGAATAAGGAGCACAGAAGGCATCCGTTTGTTGAAGATACAGAATGTGCATAAACAATTGCTGCACGCTGTCCAATAATTTCAACCAGTCTGTTCCAGGATGTATACCATCCCATAAATGCGTCATATGTTGCATAATCCTGAAGCAGTGCTTCTTTCATATTTGTTAATTTTCCCTGATTCTTTAACTCAAGATAAGCTTCCAGTTCTTTTCCTGTAGCTTCTTTTTCATTTGTAAATGCTACTCTTGCCATTTCTTAATGCCCTCCATTTTTATAACATATTCTTTCAGTAGGTTTATAGGAACATAATACTACTTTCCACATTTTCCGTCAATCATAAATCACATTTTCTCACTTTTTTGTTTGTTTTTTTTGAATTATTAAGAATGTATCTCTGTTAAAACGATGTAAATTTTCTCTCTTACATACAAAAGCACTTGCGCCTCATTATCGAAAAGGCTATAATATTCTACGGGAGATTTTGCAATTTTCGCAATAATTCCAACAATCATTTCTAAAATTATTTTAAAGGCAGGTGAACAGTATGGACGGTTGTGATAGTCACGGGCGAAGTAAGAATATAGAATCGGAAACAAGCAACAGTCGATGCTGTTGTTTTCTATAATTTTTGATTCTATTTTCCATGCCCTGATTTTCATTTCTTAAGACAGCACAAATTCATTTCTTAAGGATATTTAAACAACTGAAAATCACACAGCAACTTGGAGGTAAAAATGGAAAATAAAACACAGAATTACACACCGGAAATTCTAAAAATCATCCGGAGTAACACCTCTCCGGGGATTATGCGAAACAAACTGGAAGACTACCACGAGAATGATCTCGCAGAAGTTTTTCCGGAACTGACCGTAAAAGAGCGTGTCAAACTTTGTCGTATTCTCGACCTGGATATGCTTTCTGATATCTTTGAACACACCGATGAAAAAGAAGCAGCAGAATATTTGAATGAAATTGATGTCAAAAAAGCGGCATTAATTTTGTCTGCAATGGAAACAGATGCCGTTGTAGATGTTTTGCAGATGGTTCCAAAAGACAAAAAGAATCTTTTTATCGAACTGATGGATGATGATGCCAGAAAAGACATCGCCGTTATTGCTTCTTTCGACGAGGAAGAAATCGGTAGCAAAATGACAACCAACTGCATTATGATCCGTGAAAATCTCACGGTCAAGCAGGCAATGAGCAGCCTTATTGACCAGGCGGCAAAAAATGATAATATTTCTACTATATTTATGGTGACAGACAAACAGACTTTTTATGGTGCTATGGATCTGAAAGATCTGATCATCGCAAGACAGGATCAGCCGTTGGAAGACTTGATCGTAACGTCTTATCCTTATGTATATGGAAATGAACTGATTGATGATTGTATTGAAAAGTTAAAAGATTATTCCGAGGATTCTATCCCGATTCTTGACAATGAAAACAAACTGCTAGGTGTCATCACATCCCAGAGTATGGTAGACCTGGTTGATGACGAGATGGGTGAAGACTATGCAAAGTTCGCCGGATTGACCGCCGAAGAAGATTTGAAAGAGCCATTGCGCGAGAGTATTAAAAAGCGTCTTCCGTGGCTTCTGGTTCTGTTAGGTCTTGGCATGGTTGTTTCTTCTGTTGTCGGATTATTTGAAACAGTTGTAAGCCAGCTTACATTAATTATGTGTTTCCAGTCACTGATTTTGGATATGGCCGGAAACGTCGGTACACAGTCGCTTGCTGTTACGATTCGTGTCCTCATGGACGAGTCATTAACCGGAAAACAAAAATTTGAACTTGTATTAAAAGAAATGAAAATTGCATTTTCCAATGGTTTCATCCTTGGTGTTCTGTCCTTTATATTAATCGGATTGTATATTGCACTTTTCAAAGGAAAGAGTTTCTTGTTCGCCTATGCAGTCTCCGGCTGTATCGGTGCTTCACTGTTATTGGCAATGGTTATTTCCGGCGCCGTTGGCACATGTATTCCTCTCTTCTTCAAGAAAATACATGTCGATCCGGCTGTCGCATCCGGGCCACTTATTACAACCGTCAACGACCTTGTTGCCGTCGTATCCTATTACGGACTTAGTTGGATCCTTTTAATCAACCTGATGCATTTAGCAGGTTAGAAAAGGGGACGGGGATTTTCTAAAAAGGGACAGGTGCAACCGCAAAAGGGGACGGGGATTTTTTAGAAAATCCCCGTCCCCTTTTGCGGTTTTTTACATTTTCATCATGCCAGACATGATACACCCACCAATTGCTCCACATTTTCCCAATTCTATCCACTGGTCCATGTGGAATTTTATTCCACCGATTCCATATACAGAAATATCCACAGCTTCACAGACTTCTCGTAAAAAGAGCAAGCCTCTCGGCGGCAGCCCTTTTTTGCAGTCTGTAGCGTAAATGTGCCCTGCTGTTATGTAGGTTGCACCGAGTTTTTCTGCTTCTATGGCCTCTTCTACAGAATGTACAGAAGTGCCAAGTTTCGCAAATTTTTCTCTCCACCGCCCAGATGCACTTTTCCCAGCCGTCACTTCCCGTAACAATGGCAGTGGCAAATGAAGGCCGTCACACGGCAATTCCATCGCCACTTGATAGAATGTATGCAAAATACATGGAACCTGATACTCTTTGCAGATTGCCAGCACTTTCTCTGCAAGATCTTTATATTCTTTTTCGGTCAGATCTTTTTCCCGCAAAATTATGGCATCCGGTCCCCATTCACAAATTTTTCGGATCTGTTCTAAATATGGTCTCTTGCTTAATGTACGGTTTGTCACTGCAACTACATGAAACCCTTGCACTTTCTCATTTGTACATCTATCATCCGTATTTTTTATTTCTTTACACATACTATAATCTCTTTATATCTTTTACTTGTTCACACATAAAATATAATCGCTTCGTGCATTTTATTTCTTTACGAAAATATAATCTTTTTATATCTTATAATTCTCTATACATAAATATAATCACTCATGACCGGCTGCAGATCATTTTTCAGCAATGCATCATAAACTTCCTTCACACTTCTGCCATCAGAAATTTCAAACTGATCATCGCCTTTGTCCTCGATGTCTTCCACATGGCTTCCGATTCCGGTGCTGACTCCTGCAGAAATCTTAGTAGCCGCAATACCCACAAGATGATCTCGCACGCGTGCGCACTCTCTTGTTGATACGGTAATGCTTGCAAATGGCATAAAGAGACGATATGCGCAAACAACCTGCAACAGCTGTGTCTCATGCACATCCATCGGGTTGATCCGGTCGTTATTGATGATCGGACGCAACCGTGGACAGGAAAATGCAATTTCTGCATGTGGATATTTTCTCTGTAATAAATATGCATGATATCCGGTTGCAAATGCATCTTTGCGGAAATCGTCCAATCCCAGAAGTGCGCCGAATCCGACACCACGCATGCCACCTTTTAAAGCACGCTCCTGTGCATTAACACGATATGGATAAATACGTTTATGTCCTGCCAAATGTAATGTTTCATATTTATCAGAATTGTATGTTTCCTGGAATACGGTCACATAATCTGCACCACATTCGTGTAAATATGCATATTCGTCTGAATTGACCGGATAGATTTCAAGTCCGATTACTTTGAAATATTTTCTTGCAATCCTACATGCATTTCCGATATATTCCACTGTGGACTTACTTCTGCTCTCCCCAGTCAGAATGAGAATTTCCTGTAATCCAGTTTCTGCAATTGCCTGCATTTCTTTCTCAATTTCTTGATCATTTAACTGCGCACGGTTAATTTTATTGTGACAGTTGAATCCACAGTAAATACAATAATTCTCGCAATAATTTGCAATATAAATCGGCGTAAACATATACACACTGTTTCCAAAATGTCTACGTGTCTCATCTTTTGCTGCCTGTGCAATTTCTTCTATAAACGGAAGTGCCGCAGGTGATAAAAGCGCCGCAAAATCTTCTGGTGTTCTGGATGTGTGTGCGATTGCACGCTTTACATCTGCCGCCGTGTATTTATCATAATCGTAAGCTTGCATAGCTTCTACAACCTGATCCAATACTTCTGAGCCGATATCTTCCATTCCCGGCAAATATGTCATATGATCGATTCTGTTTTTCTTCTGATCTTCCAGAATCTCCTCACTTAATATACTTTCATTGATATGTTGATTTTCCATCTTTTTTACCTTCTTGTATTTTTGCAATTTTTGTTAAGATTAATCCTCTAAAAATCCCGTAAGCGGAGAGGATGCGCTGGCGCCTCTTTCGATTGTTCTTCCAAGTCCGGACAGATAAGCACTGCGCCCTGCCTCGATTGCTTTCTTAAATGCTTCTGCCATGACCGGAACATCACCTGCTGTTGCGATTGCTGTATTTGCCATCACTGCCGCTGCGCCCATTTCCATTGCTTCGCATGCCTGTGATGGGCGACCGATTCCGGCATCCACGATGATCGGTAGATCCATTTCATCAATGAGAATCTGTATAAATTCTTTCGTCGCAAGTCCTTTATTGGAACCGATCGGCGCTCCAAGTGGCATAATGCATGCTGCTCCGGCATCTGCCAGCGCTCTTGCCGCATTCAGATCCGGATACATATATGGCATAACTACAAATCCTTCTTTTGCAAGAATTTCCGTTGCTTTTATTGTTTCGTAATTATCCGGCAATAAATATTTGGAGTCGCGGACAACTTCGATTTTTACAAAATCCCCGCATCCAACTTCTCTTGATAATCTTGCGATTCTGACAGCTTCTTCTGCATTTCTTGCTCCGGATGTATTCGGAAGTAATGTTACATTGTCCGGAATATAATCCAGAATATTTGCCAGTCCGCCTTCATTTGCGCGGCGAAGCGCCAGTGTAATGATCTGCGCATCTGCTTTTTCAATGCATGCTTTTACAAGATCCAGTGAAAATTTTCCTGATCCTAAAATAAATCTGGATGTAAATGTGTGTCCTCCCAAACTCCATGTGTCTTTTGTACTCATATGTTTGTCCTCTTTTCTTATTATTTTTTGATTTATATCTCTTCCTCACCAAGAAGCAAGCGTGTGATCATATTTGCTTCATGGGCAGCGCAGATTGCAACTCTTGGCGCCATCAGTCCATTTCCATAACCTGGCTCTGTCACACGGTCACCACACAGGTAAAAGTTCTTCATCAGATGTTCTGTGCGAATTGTATTACTGCTCCCATAGCCTGCCATTCCGGTTGCCGATACCAGTTTCTTTTTCGGAAAATGCTGTAGAATTCCATTTACCAGCATTGCTTTTGCTTCTGGATTATCAAACGCTTCGCATACAATTCCTGCATCTTCAAAAAGAGAAATCAGATTCTCTTCTGTCACTTTCACGCAGTCTGTCCGGATATCAAGATATGGATTAATTTTCAAAAGCAGCGATTTCAACGCATCGGTTTTATACATTCCAAGATGTTCCATAAAGTACTGCTGCCGGTTCAGATTCGTAATATCCACTACGTCAAAATCAATCAAGTGCAAATGCCCGACACCAATTCTTGCAAGTGCATACGCCACATTTGATCCAAGCCCGCCAAGTCCGGCAATTGTCACATGTCCGGCAGATAATTTTTTCTGGATCTCCGGCGAATGACGTTCTTCCAACGCCGCCTGGATCTCTTCTTTTGTTAATGTCTTTGTTGTCTGTCCTTCCATCATTTTCTCCTTTATGTCATTAACTTCCTGGCTCATCTCTTTTTGGTCCGGAACTTTTTTCCTCATCGGTTTCCTCACGCAACTGTCATAATCCCTGTGCTCATCTCTTTTTGTCCCGGACTACTCTTTCTTCCGCTTTAGCCTCCTCCGACAAATGTCACAACTTCCAGACGATCACCGTCTTTCAACATCGTATCGGAATATTCATATTTCGGAAGAATATCTCCATTTAACTCTACCGCAATCCTTTTCATCTGATATCCAGCGTTTTCCAGATAAGCAGCAACAGATATTGACTGTTTCATCTGAATCTCTTTTCCATTTACTGTAATCATTTCACTGCACCTCCTTTTAATCTTAGAAAAAAAGAGTTCACAAAGAAACGTACCCGCGGTGGTGCGCCCCTTCATGAACTCTTGTTCACTCTCAATCTTTTATACCTGTTAATAACAAAAACGGAAGATACCAAAGTATCTTCCGCTCATAACATATTCCTTGCGTTCCTACGTTGGCATTATCCAAATCAGGTATATGGGTCGAAGTTTTAAACTTCCTCTCAGCCTATCACATAAGCTCCCCAGTTCTATTTGATTGTTCTTCTCTAGTATAAATATATTTCACAGATCTGTCAAATATATTTTATATCACATCCTTATCTGGAGCATCTGAACTGAAGTTCTTCCCATCTTCTGTCTACTTCTTTCTGGAAAGCCTCTAACAGATACTCATTGCCTTTCTTGAAAAGATGTTTGAATCTTCCCTGTGGTCTTAAGAAATCTTCGATTGGGAGTTTCTTCTTCGGCTCATAGTTCAGAATCCATTTCCCTTCTACGACCTCAAATAACGGCCAGTAGCATGTCTCTACACCAAGTTCGCAAATCTCCATAATATCCGGCGTATTGTATCTCCATCCACGCGGACATGGTGCCATAATATTCAAGAAAGCAGCGCCTGGTGTATAAATCGCTTTTTCGGATTTGATATGCAGATCTTTAAAGTTCTGTACAAACGTTGTCTGTGCCACATACGGAATATCATGCGCAGCAATTACAGATGCAAGATCTTTTCTGTTCTGTGGTTTTCCGTTACTCTCGCTTCCTACCGGTGTAGTTGTTGTATCTGCATACATCGGTGTTGCAGAAGAACGTTGGATGCCGGTATTCATATAAGCACCGTTGTCATAACAGACATATACCAGATCCTGATTTCTCTCCATTGCTCCGGACAGTGACTGCAGACCAATATCATAAGTACCGCCGTCACCACCAAATGTGATAAATTTGTATGTTTCGTCTAATTTTCCTTTTCGTTTTAATGCTTTGTAGGCACCTTCCACACCACTCATGGTTGCGCCTGCATTTTCAAATGCATTATGAATGTAGCTGTCTTCCCATGCTGTGTATGGGTATGTAAATGTGGATACTTCCAGACATCCTGTTGCATTTCCGATGACTGCTTTATCACCTTCATGAAGACCGCGCAGTACATTACGAACTGCGATTGTTCCACCACATCCGGCACACATTCTGTGTCCTGGCGCCAGACGCTCTGATTTATTCATTGTCTCTTTAAAATTATAACTCATCTTCTCTACGGCCCTCCTTATTCTCTAATTCCAAGATAGCGGTAGGTTTCTCCTGCATCGCCATCTGCGATCATCTGCTTCAGGGCTTCAAATACGCCTTCCATGTCTTCTACGCGCACGTCACGTCCGCCAAGACCGTAGATGTAATTCACTGCCAGCGCATCTGCTTTTGCGCGGTATAATGCACTCATCACATCTGCACCTAACGGTCCGCCATGGTTCGTATAGCTTTCTGCACGGTCCATAATTGCAACTGCTTTCACATTTTTGAGTGTCTCCGCGATCTCATCAGCTGGAAATGGGCGGAACAGACGGATCTTCACAAGTCCGACTTTCTCTCCCTGTTCTCTTAAGCGGTCAATCGCATCTTTTGTTGTTCCTGCTGCAGAACCGATCATTACAACTGCACGCTCAGCATCTTCCATGCAGTAAGATTCAAACAGACCATATTCACGTCCGGATACTTTCGCAAATTCCTTTGCAACCTCCTCTACAACTGCCGGTACATGTTTCATGCCTTCTGCCTGCGAGCGTTTTGCTTCCATATAATAATCTGTGATCGCATATGGACCAACTGCCATCGGGCATTCCGGATTCAGAAGATAATTTTCCGGTTCATATTCTCCAACGAAATTCTTTACCTCTGCGTCATCCAGTAATTCGATATTTTCTACTGCATGACTGGTAATAAATCCATCCTGACAGATCATGATCGGCAGTCTGACATCTGCATGTTCGGAAATGCGATATGCCTGCACCATGTTGTCATATGCTTCCTGATTATTTTCTGCATAAATCTGGATCCAGCCTGCATCTCTTGCTCCCATACTGTCGGAATGGTCACAGTTGATGTTGATCGGGCCGGAAAGTGCACGGTTTACAAGAGCCAGTGCTAACGGCAGTCTATTAGATGCCGCAATATATAATTCTTCCCACATATAGGCAAGTCCGCAGGAAGAAGTCGCTGTCAAACTTCTTGCTCCTGCTGCCGAAGCTCCGATTGCAGCGCTCATGGAACTGTGCTCACTCTCTACCGGAATAAACTCTGTATCTACCTGTCCGTTTGCTGCAAAAGAAGCGAAATACTGTGGAATCTCTGTGGACGGAGTAATCGGGAATGCCGGGAACACATCTGGATTAATCTGTCTCAATGCGATTGCAACCGCTTCATTTCCTGATAAACGTTCTCTTTTTCCCATCTTATTTCACCCCTTCCATCTTAATTGCGTCAAATGGACATGCTTTTACGCAAATGCCACATCCTTTGCAGTGTCCATAATCAAAATCCAGTCTCTTCATGTCTTTTACCGGGATGCAGCTGTCCGGACAGACCGGTACACAAAGCAGACACTGTTTACATTTATCTGCGATAAATTCTGGTTTTACTTCTGACCATTCCCCTGTGTTGAACTCTTTGGAGGTTCCTGCACCGGCAACGATCATACCTTCTGTCAGCTCTTCCCATGTTGCTTTTACACCTAATTTACTGATATCTGTAGCCATTAGTGCACCTCCTTAAATGCCATCTCAAGTGCTTTCATATTGCCGTCAATAACTTCCGGCTTGCTGGCGAATTTGTGCTTGAAGGATGCTTTCATTTCTCTTAAGAAAGTCTCCTCATCCATAATCCCTGCTACTTTTACAATTGCAGCAAGAAGTGGTGTGTTCGGGAAATATTTTCCCATTGCCTCCATTGAGACTTTGTGTGCGTCAATAATATAAACTTCTCCTTCGTATCCATGAAGATGCGGAATGATCTCCTCTTTTGTGCGCTGTGTATTTACAAGAATTGCTCCATCTTTTTTCAAACCACTAGTCACATCCACGGATTCCAGTAAGGATTCATCTACTACAACTACATACTGTGGATCATAAATATTAGAATGTACACGGATCTTTGTATCGCTGATTCGGTTATATGCTGTAATCGGTGCTCCCATACGTTCCGGGCCATACTCCGGAAAACCCTGTACGTATTTGCCTGTCTGGAATGCTACATCTGCCAGCAACAATGCGGCTGTTTTTGCACCCTGACCACCACGACCGTGCCATCTGATTTCTGTATGATTACTCATCTTTCGTATTCCTTTCTTTAAAAATTAGTATTACTCTGATTATACTGTATAAATATGCGCATGTCTAGAGCGCACTCTGTTTTTACGTTTTTTATAATTCTTGAGAATTGCATCTGCATCTTGCTTTTTCTTGCAGATGTAGATACTTTTCCGGCGTAAGACACCAAGAATCAACTTGTATCTCACAAGTCCCCAGAAACATCTCACCATGAAAAGCACCCCAGAAGATCTGCTCATCGACAATTCTCCTGGGATGCTTTTTCGTGACTTTCGACTGTTATTACGGATATTTACTTTTTCTTATATTTTTACTTTTCCATTCTACAACCCTGGTATCACTATTTGATACCGTTATCTACCTGATACATATGTTTGATCAGGCGGAAAATCTGATTTGTGTACCCCCACTCATTATCATAGAAGCTGATAAGCTTGAAGAAATGTCCATTGATCTGGATTCCTTCACGTGCATCAAAGGATGATGCATGGCTGTCTCCGATAAAGTCAGAAGATACTACTTCGTCATCGATATAATCTAAAATTCCTTTCAGATATGTCTCTGAAGCTTCTTTCATTTTCTTACAAATATCTTCGTAACTGGTTTTTGTTTTTAAAGCAACATTCAGATCCACAATGGATACATCTGAAGTCGGTACACGGTAAGAAATCCCATTCATGCGATCTTTTAATGTTGGAATAACGAGTGAAATCGCTTTTGCAGCTCCTGTTGTGGATGGAATCAGGTTGCCAAATACGGCACGTCCTGTACGCCAGTCTTTAAGCGAACGGCAGTCAACTACTTTCTGCTTAGCCGTAGCAGAATGTATCGTAGACATTAATCCATACTCAATTCCGTAATTGTCTTCTAAGACTTTACACAATGGTGCAAGACAGTTTGTTGTACACGATGCATTCGAAACAACATGCATAAACGGCTGATAAAGTTCGTGGTTGATTCCCATTACAAATGTCGGTGTATCCTGGTCTTTAGCAGGTGCGGAAATGATTACTTTCTTTGCGCCACCTTTGATATGTGCCATTGCTTTCTCTGTAGTACAGTAAGCACCTGTCGCATCTATAATATATTCTGCTCCACATTCCCCCCAACGAATGTCTGCAGCATCATTTTCCGAGTATACACGAATCTTCTCACCATTGACGATGATTCCATCCTCATACTTTTCGAGCGTTCCCTGAAAACGTCCGAATATTGAATCGTAACGGATCATATAAAGAATATAATCCAGATCAGCGTTTCTTACGTTGATCCCACAAAGTTTAAACTGCTCCGGCTGATTGATGGCAATACGGAATGCGACTCTACCAATGCGTCCAAATCCGTTGATGCCAATTGTTATTGCCATAATAAATACCTCCTGTGTATGACATATTAATACTTTTGTATCTTTCCCCATTTGCAATAACAGTCCGCCACAATCTATCGCGAGTGTAACATACTTTTTCCCGGAATACTACCGAATTGACAGTAATTAATCATTTAACAGGATACGTAAATATTTAACAGGATTTCCTTTTTTCACAGATATTTCTGACTGAATATATCTCCTTCCGACAACCTCCTAATCAGGATTAAAAAGAATAGAAATGAAGTTTCCTATTATATAGAAAATGGTGCCCTGCGTATCTGCGCAAAGCACCATTTTATTCGTATTATATTCTTTATTTATAAATCATTATGCTTAAACCATTTCATACCTGTAAGCACTTAGATTCATTTTATTGAGCCGGGCTTACAACAACTTTGTATGTTGCCTTATTTCCAGCTTTTGTTCTTGCAGTAATAGTAGCTTCTCCTGCTGCGACTGCTGTAACTTTTCCAGTTGCATCTACTGTTGCAACCTTCTTGTCGGAAGAGCCGTAAACAACTTTACTGCTTACACGTGCCGGCCAGCAAGCCAGTTTATTTTCTGCTGCAGAAGCTCCTGCAACAAGCATTTTACCGGAAGCATCTTTGTTTACTTCTTCTGCTGCAAAGCTAAGCTGTGCATAGTTCTTTACAACATCTGCAGATACGTCCTGGATTGGCCATGCAGCTTTGTCTTTCTGCCAATTCAGCTGCCATAACCACCATCCGCCATCATACACGCTGATGTTCTTCACACCATTCTGATAGCAGATCAGGAATGGGATTGTAGCTCTCCATCCGGTTCCGCAATAGAATGATAATTCATTGTCTAAAGAAGAGTCAGACTCTGCAAGGATAGATTTTACTTTGTCGATTCCTACAACTTTACCGTTTTCAACATAGCTTCCATCATCTGTGTTATGTCCCCATACAGCACCTAAAGGCTCTCCTGCATAGTCGATATATCCATAACCTGTTTCTTCGCCTTCAAATTCTTTTGTAGAACGGATACTTACCAGACGGAAGTTTGCGTCATTCTGTAGTTTGTCTTTTGCATCCTCTGCTGACAGGATGTACTCTGGATGCGCCGGAACAGTTGTACCGAAGCTGTAATTATCTCCTCCGGCTTTCTGCTCGTTTACTTTTGTCTCCACATCGTATCCGGCAGCTTTCCATGCCTGCATACCGCCATCAACAACTTTTACGTCTTCAACTCCTGCATAAAGCATTGCAAACGCAACTCTTGTTACGCTGGAATCAGATGCACTTCTGCCGTATAAAACTACTTTTGTATCTTTTGTAATTCCGTTTCTCTTCAGGAACTCGCTTAACTGTTTACCGCTGCGGATATTAAAGTTATCTTCCGGTTTTACATCTTTTTCGTCATAAAGTCCGAAATCGTCTTTTCCATCTCCATATGGCCATGGATCACAGTCGTCATATTCTACTGCATCTGAGTTGATATGATATGCTCCCGGAATATGACCTGCATTATAGTTTTTATCTCCTGCTGTGTCTCCCCATGCAACTTCTGATACGAATACATTTTCATATCCTTTCTGAAGTCCGGACATTGCGCTCTTTAACCATTCCGGCGATACATATACCTGCTGTTTGGATACGGATGCAGCTGTTGTTTCTACAGAATTTGTATTCTTATTGTAGAATACTTTATTTCCGTTTGCATCAATGTATGGATTTCCTTCGTTACTCCAGCCGATCCAACCATCGCTGTAAAGAGATACATTATCATATCCTAAAACAAGAGCATCCCACATAGTCTCAGCAGCTCTCCATCCACTTCCGCAGAAGAATGACAGATGTTTGCTTACATCTATACCCTGAGATTTCCAAAGTGTTTCCAGTCCTTCTTTGCTTCTCATAGATTTATCAGCATTACGATAATAGATCATAGAGCTTGAATATCCACGTCCTGATGGGCCAAATACGGATCCCTCGATTCTACCTTTCAGATCATGGTAACTATATCCTGAACTCTTACCGTCCCATTCTTCCTGAGTACGTGTATCTACTAACTGTACGTTATCATCTTTCAGAAGTTCTTTTGCTTCTGAAATTGTATCAATATATTCCGGATGTAAAGGTTTGTCGGTTCCAAAGCTTGCTACTGCTTTTGGTTTGTTGATGCCTTTTTCCATCTCATATCCTTTGGCATTCCATCCAACCATACCTTCGCTCATTACGTGAACATCCTCGCATCCAAGATATTTAAGGATAACACCCATACGTGTTGTTGCCATCGGCTCTGAACCAACGATGATTACACTGCTATCTTTTGTAACACCTTTGTCTGCTGCAAGTTTCAGAAGTGTTGCATCATCATTCAGTCTCCACTCTGAACGGTAGGCTTCGTCTTTTTCCGGTACATATACCTTTGGAGTCTCATATTCATCTGTATTTACATGAACAGATCCCGGTACATGTGCATCTTCATATCCAGATCCTGTATCCGGGTTATTTGTCTCATCTCCCCAGGCTACATCCAGTATTACAATATTGCTTCCACCTGTTACTTTCTTAGCTTCTGAAGAAAGTGCTGTATTCTTTGTAACATGGTCGCTGACATTCTTTACAACTTCTGCCGGAACATACAGATCATAATTCTTGTATGATTCCATTGTAAATGTTCCTTTGTTGATTGCAGATTTTGCATTGTAAATGGAAAGGTCCTTGTATCCTTTTTTCTGCAGATAAGCTGCAACAGTTGCTGCATCTTTTCCGTTTGTATCATAGATTACATAGCTTTTAGCAGTCGTAACACCAATCGCTTTTAACTCCTGCTCGATATAATCTTCTCTTGTAGAATTTTCGGCAGATTGTGACGAAAATCCGGCTGTCATCCACTGTGAAGATACGTTTACAGAATTTTTGATATGTCCGCCTTTGCTGACACCATCTAATGCCCATCCCTGATAAGCATCTGTAAGTCTTGCATCAACTAATACTTTGTTGTCGCTTGCGCTCTTTGCATACTCTTTTACCTGAGTTGTTGTAGCGGTTGCGAAATCAACAACTGTCACCTTGCATGCAGTTGACAGATATTTGCCTTTGCTGTTTTTCTGAGTTGCTTTTACAGTAATTGTTGCTGTACCAGCCTTCTTAGCTGTTACTTTCCCATTGCTGCTTACAGTTGCTACTGCTTTGTTGCTGCTTGTCCATTTTACAGGGCAGTATACGCCAGCCGGTTTTACAGCTGCTTTCAGTGTGTTTGTTTTTCCGACTACTACAGTTGCTTTGACAGCACTTACCTTAACACTGCTTGGTTTTAAGTTCTTAACAGTAATCTTAACAACTTTTTTCACTTTTTTGTTCTTCTTGGATGTTACAGTAATGTTTACCTTTCCGGCTTTCTTACCTGTTACAACACCTTTGGAAGATACGGTTGCAATCTTCTTGTTGCTTGATTTGTAAGTAACTGCCTTGCTTGCATTTGCAGGCTTTACTGATTTGACCGAAATTGTAGACTTTCCTTTGATATCAACTGTTTTTGTTGTTACCTTCACGGAAAGGCTCTTCGGTGCTTTGGACGCTGCCTGTGCCGGTACGCTTGTACCGAAAACTGCTACAACTGCTAACATAGCAATCATTGCTGCCGCAGCCTTTTTCATAAAATTTTTCATGATTTACCCTCCTTTTGTAAATTTGTATCAGGGTATATAATCCCTGATAATATTTTACTGCAATAGAAACTTTCACTCCAATTGGTATTTTTGATATATAAAAGCACTTATAAATTTTTATTGATATTTATTATCAATAATCGTCATCGGATACTATAGCAACAAAATTCCCGACACACACATCCGATTATGTACATGCCGGGAAATTTTTTATTCGTTATTCTCTTCGACTATTTTGTTTTCACTTTTTTAGCAGCTGACCAGCCTGAGTAAATCTTCACACTCTTCTTGCCAACTTTGACTGTCTTATAAGTACGGACTCTTACATAGTAAGTTTTCTTAGCACTTAATTTTTTCACTGTTTTCTTAACAGTTGTGTTTTTAGAAATCGTAGATGTCTTTACAGCTTTTGCGAACTTTTTATTTGTAGAATACTGTAACTGGTATCCGCTTGTCTGCTTGCTCTGTTTCTTCCATGTTGCGCTGAAGCTCTTTCTTGCAGCTTTTACTTTTGAAAGGCTTGTTCCCTTTGGATTAATGTTAAATGTCTTTGTAAATGTTCCTTTGTAGTCTCCCTTGAAAGTAACTTTTACTGTGTATGTTCCGACATTTTTGCATCCTGCTGCATATTTTACTGTGTAATCTTTGCTTGTAATTTTCTCACCTTTATTGTTCTTTGCAACAACGGCTGGTTTCTTTACCTTTCCATCGTATACATAGCTTGTCTTAGCAAGTTTTACGGAAGCTACTTTTTTCACTTCTGGTTCCGGTTTTGGAGCTTCTGCCTTAACTAATGCTGCTTCTGCGTCTTTCACAGCCTGGATCGCATTCTGGTAATCTGCAGCTGTTACTTTTTCTGCTCCTGCTACCTTCTCAGAAATAGCCTTTGCAGCATCTACTGCTTCTTTGTAAGCATTCCAGCTTTCTTTTGTGAAGTCAACTTCATTTTTCTGCTCTGCATCAGCAAGAACTTTTTCCATCTGCATTTTTGCTGCATCTGTAATATCGTATTTTGGATTTTTCTTAACAGCAATACGAACATCGCCTGCGCTCTCAACTGAGAATCCATCAATACTTGTAATTACTGCATTCTCTCCTTCACTTACTGTAAAGTTATGTGCATTAACCAAAATTACACTGCTTACCCAATCTGTGTCATCTGCAACTGTTACATTATAAGTTGATCCACAGTCTTCTGCCGGATTGATCTTATACTCAGCTACACCTTTATTATTTGTCACAATATTTCTGACACGAGTTTTGTCATTATCTGCTGTTAATTTAAATTCTACGCCTTCTACCGGTACACCTTCAGCATCTACTGCTTTCACACGGTATACATCTTCTGCTGAGAAAGCGGAATTGTTTGTATATTCTTCATCCTGTGATGCCGGAATAACAGTTACACTCACACCTTTCCGGTTTGTATAAGTACCTTTTTTGCTTGTTGGTGTGATCTGATATTCTTCTTCCTTCTCTGTTGTATTTTCAGGAAGTGTTACTTTGATGATTGGATTTTCCTTAGAAATCTGAGTTGGTACATTTGTCTGTACTTCATCCCACATCGGATAACCCTCTGGAGTAATCGTTTTCTTACGCACACGATAGTAAATTGTTCCCTCGTCTGCTCCGTAATTGTCTAATACAAGTCGAAGTTCTACCGTTCCACCTTTGCTTGTCAGCTTATCCCTTGATACACCAATATTTGCTGAATTCCATGATGGAACTTTTTTTAATGCTTCCATTGCAGCTTCAATGTTCTTCTGTGCAGCTTTGATTTCTTCTACAGAAGCATTGTCAGTTAATTTTTCTGCTGCATCTACTGCAGACATAACTTTTGCTTTGCTTTCAGCTGTGTAAAGGCTATAATCAAATTTCTTTGCTTCTGCAATTTTGGCTTCCAGCGCTTTTCTTTCCGGAGACATTTCTACCAGGCCATTTTTCGCTGTCTCTAAGTTTGCCTTCGCATCTTTGATATTAGCTTCTGTAGCATACTTATCTTCATACACCATTTTTGCATTCGCAAGCGCCTGCTGAAGAGCTGCCCAGCTTTTTGATGTATAATTGTCTTTGTTTAATTTTTCTACTTCATCGATTACAGCCTTTAATGCCACTTTTTGTGCATCATCAGTCGCTGCCTTCTTAACTACAAACTTAATTTCGCCAGCCTGATCAATTGTGCTTCCATTAATCTTGGAAATAATAGGACTCCATGATTGATCATGACCAACTTCAAATGTGCATTTGTTCTCACTTGTCCATCCGCTGTCTTCCGAAACTCTGATCGTGTAAATACATGTTATGTCATTATCTTCTATTTCATACTCTGCCACACCATTTGCATTTGATGTAAATTCCGGCTCATTTCCAAAAGACTCATCTTTTCCGACTAATTTTACACCTTCTACCGGAGCTCCATTTTCATCTACTACTTTTGCACGGAATGTAGTTTCATCAGATAAAACTTTCTCTTCCTCTGATCCTGCGTTGGCTGCTGCAACAGTGAAAGATGCTCTCTTGGCACCTTGTTCCATTCCACCCCAAGAATTCTCGAACTGTCCACTTGTCAGATTTACGATCAGTTTATATTTCACTTCTGTTGTCTCTTTGTTTGCCGGAATATTTACTTTCAGTTTGTTCCCGACAACCTGTCCTTCAACATTCTCATATCCTTTTACTATTTCCCAATTATAATCACCAATATCTTTCTTTAACTGGTAATAAATCGGACTGTCTGTTGTTGAAAAGTCGTCAAACTTAATTGTTGCGACAAGTTCTCCTCCTTCACTCGGGAGCTCTTTTGAATCAAGAGCATAGCTGTAGATTCCATATCCTGCAGCTTTTGCTACACTCACCTGTCCACCCAATAATCCGAAGACCATTGCTAAAGACAGGAGCCAGGCAAAAATTCTTTTCATTTTCCCCATTACTTTTTTCTCCTTTTCTTTTTCCATTTGCTAATTACATTACGATTACTATTATACGTTGTTTTTCGCATTCTCTCCAATCGGTATTGTCAATAAATCAGTCCATTTATTCATAGTGTCTATACAGGAAGAAGACTTTCTCATGCCTTTTATAGCAAGTGAACACCTTCTCTTCGTTCTCTACTATTTCGTCTTCACTGCCTTAACTTTTGACCATCCAGAATACAGCTTCACTGTCTTCTTTCCAACCTTGACATTTTTGTATGTGCGAACTCTTACATAGTAAGTTTTCTTAGCGCTTAATTTCTTCACTGTTTTCTTAACAGTTGTATTTTTAGAAATCGTAGATGTCTTTACAGATTTTGCGAACTTTTTATTTGTAGAATACTGTAACTGGTATCCGCTTGTCTGCTTGCTCTGTTTCTTCCATGTTGCGCTGAAGCTCTTTCTTGCAGCTTTTACTTTTGAAAGGCTTGTTCCCTTTGGATTAATGTTAAATGTCTTTGTAAATGTTCCTTTGTAGTCTCCCTTGAAAGTAACTTTTACTGTGTATGTTCCGACATTTTTGCATCCTGCTGCATATTTTACTGTGTAATCTTTGCTTGTAATTTTCTCACCTTTATTGTTCTTTGCAACAACGGCTGGTTTCTTTACCTTTCCATCGTATACATAGCTTGTCTTAGCAAGTTTTACGGAAGCTACTTTTACTTCCGGTTTTTCTGGATTTGATGGTTTCTCCGGTTCAGTTTTTACCAATGCTGCTTCTGCATCTTTCACTGCCTGAATCGCATTCTGGATCTCTGCATTTGTTGCACTATTATCTTCTGCAATTTTCTTTGCAGCTTCTACTGCATTCTTATAAACTTCCCATGACTCTGCTGTATAATCAGATTCATTTTTCTTTCCGGCTTCTGTGAAGATTTCTACCATTGCGTTTTTCGATTCCTCTGTCACTACTGTTCCTGCAATCTTGACACCATTCTCGCCTTTTGCCATATAATATCCATCTTCTGAATTTGGAATAGTCTCTACTCCGATTTCCCAGTATGCGGCTTTCGGAAGGTGTAAAACAGACGGAAATTCTGCCTCAAATGTACGAAGAGTTTCTGTACCTTTTGCTTCCGCTTCTTTTTCTTCTACCTGTCCTAATAAGACTCCTTTTGGTGAATAACAGTGTACTACATAATAAAACTTTGCAGGAAGACTTGTTCCTTTCACAGTAATTGTAGCTGTCCCACCCTCGCGACTCACTTCTGCACCTGCGCCAGATACCTCTGAAATACTTAGTTCGTTCTTTTTTACAACAAGCTTTACTTCTTCGCCATCGTATTCCTGTCCATTTACTTTAGCGATGTAATTCTCATTCTGGTCTGCGTCTCTTTCAAAATAAATATTTTCAATCGGTGTAACGATTTCATAATCTTCGCCTTCTGCAAGTGCTATCGCAAATGGCATACCGATTCCTTCTCGCTGCGAAAGTGTATAGCTTGCTGTCCCGGCTGCATCTGTCGGTTGTGCAAATGAATTCCGGCAGCAATGTGGAGAGAAGATCTCTAAGTGTACGCCCTCTACCGGAAGCCCCTTTTCATCTACTACTTTTACGTTCAATGTCTTTGGATGCTCTACTGGTTCTACTGGTTTTTCACTTTCTATCACCTTTAGTGCCAGATCAATAGTCTCCCCTGCATATGCTTTTCCATTTACAGATACAATGCAAGGATATCCCCAGCTTTCACCAGAATTTTGTACATCCATTTTTATGGAATCATTTGCAAGTGTATATCCGCTTCCTGATGCGGGTTTTACTTCATAGATTCCGAATCCTGTTCCGTCACCGTCCGCAGCATCCATGTTTGCCATAACAAGATCAGTAAAATCATTTTCATCCAAGTATGCTTCACCACTATCATCTGTTGTGACAAAATCATAAGTTTCTCCGTCTTTTTCAAAGACAAGCTCCACGCCACTTAAAGCTTTCCCTGATTCATCCACTGCGCGAACTGTAAGTTCTGTCGCATGACTTGCCGCCTTTGCCGTCAAAGGTGCTGCTCCTGCAAATGTTCCAAGTACCATCGCTACTGAGAGCACACCTGCAAGAAGTTTTGCTTTTAATTGTTTCATAATCTTCCTCCTCTGGATTTTATTTTATCTTGATTTTAATGGTCTTCTTAATACCACTTCCATCCGTTGCCTTTGCGGTTATTTTTACTGTCTTTCCTTTTCCCGCTTTTTTCGCTGTTACTTTACCCTTTGCAGTAACTGTTACATACTTGCTGTTTGAACTGCTCCATGCAAGCTTTTTATTCGCATCTTTTCCAGTTGTCTGCACCGTTGCTTTGACTGTTGTTGCTTTTCCGTTCTTCAATGTACCGGAAGCTTTCAATGTGATTTTCTTTACAGCATGTTTGCGTATGCGGATTGTATAGCTATCTGCTTTCTTGCTTCCGTCAACTGCTGTTGCTTTTATTGTGACTTTCTTTCCGGCTCCTGCTTTATTTACTGTTACTTTTCCAGTGGAAGTTACTGTTGCATATTTTTTATTGGAAGTTGTCCATTTCACTTTTTTATTTGTCGCTTTCACCGGAGAAATTTTCGCCTTTAACTGAATTTTCTTTCCTGCAGCGATTTCCTTTGATCCTCCTGTCACTTTCACTTTGCTGACTTTTGTTACCAACGGAACAGATTTCTTTTCATACTCGATCACTACATGATGGATTCCAAGACTATGCATCGTGAAACATGCTTTTCCGTCTTCATTTGTAAAAGGAATTTCCTGCAACTGCTTGTTCTCATCAATGTAGTAAACCTTCTTCACCGCCTTACCTTGCGGAACTTTTCTTGTAACAGTAAAGTCTCCGGCTGCAAGCTTTGCTCTCTCCCAGCGATGTGGATTTACGACACTGATGTCCAGGACTTCATAGTCTTTATTCGGAAGTTCACTCACAAGATCTTTGCTTAAAGATTTCTCATATAAAAGCATATCCTTGAAATTGATTCCTGTCACACTCGTATCACCTGATTTGCTTACAAGTATTGTATCCGAATGATGTGTCTCGTTCTTATCTACCAGTCGAAGCTCATCTACTTTTGCACAGCTGGAATGGTTGTATGCATATCTTCCAGCGCCGTACTCGGATTTATCTTTCGCAACAAGTGGGAACGAATCTATATCCCATTGCTCACTTTCAACTATAACCATGTAGTTTTGATCTTCCAGAAGTTCCGTCTGCAATCTGCCATTTTCTCCGGTAGTGCATTCTAATGTCTCGAGTGGACTTACCAGCTTTATATTTACATTTTTCAAGAGACCTGTTCCTTCTTTATAATAAACCGGCAAGCTGACTCCGACACGCATGTCGTTTTCCAGCTTATCGTATACTTTATTCGGGTCTCTTTTATACATTCTAAGCTCATCTACTTCCGGATAATCGTATACCGTCTGATTGTCTGATCCTTGACTTATTTTTTTGATATTATAAATCTTTCCTTCTTTTACCCAGATATAAAGAATCGGTGTACGGTATTCTTCATCCTGCGCATAGATCATATAATTATTGTTATTGACGAGACTTAAGTCCGGAAGTTTTCCATTTTCTACTGTTACTTCGCCTTCCGTCTCCTGTTTAGTCGTGTTATAGATTACAAATTTGACTGGTTTCGTCATAGGTCGCGTGACAATTGGATTTGCGGAAGCGATCACAACTTCATTGACATTGATTCCTTTAATCGTAACCCGTTCGGTCGCGTAAATATCCTTGTATTGATATCCCGGTACTCCATTGTATCTTTTTTGTTCCAGATCTTTTGTTGTCTGCACAACTTTCTTCTGTTCTATACTTGTCTGTGCGCTCGCAGCGCTTACATCGCACATCCTCCCCGGTGCAACGCCTGCGACCAGGTTCCCCGCAACAGCCGCACAAAGTAAGCCTGTAAGTATCTTTTTTCCTTTCATATTCCCTCCATTTTTCTTGTAATTCTTCGTTAAATCATTACTTTTCTTTACTTTTATTGTAATATATTCTCCGCACTCCTTCCAATCGATTACATTGATAAACGAGCCTTTTTATAGATATCATCTATTGTATATTATTGCTATATAACAAATGAGCAGGTCCCTTATTGTAAGGGTTTCCTGCTCATAAAATGGATTTAATTATTTTACTGTTGTCTTCTTAACTGTAGACCATCCGGAATATAATTTCATTGTCTTTCCGTTTACTTTCACATTCTTGTATGTACGAACGCGAACGTAGTATGTCTTCTTCGCAGTTAACTTCGTTACTGTCTTTGAAACAGTCTTATTGTTAGAGATTGTCGAAGTCTTCACGCTGCTCTTGAAACTCTTGTTTCTTGCATACTGCAACTGATATCCAGATACTTGTGTTTTCTGTCTTGCCTACGTTGCTTTGAAACTCTTCTTGGCTGCCTTTAATGACTTCACCTGTGTTCCTTGCGCCATATTCGCCTTTCACATAATATACTTTTATTTCCGTTACTTTTGACTGTTCTTCCACAAGACGAATTCTTACTTTTTCATACTTTTTCGATTCAAGCATATCTATTGTATAGTAATTATTAGGTCTGCCCTGTGTCGTATATTCTGCAATCCCAGTGCTTGTTTTTTGATTTTCTTTTTCATCACGCATTTCCTCCAATGTAATGATTTATTCCGCAACGTTTATCCACAATATAACATTAACTCTCCGGTTCTTCAATTTGTAAAAGAAGCAGCCGCCTCAGAATTTTTCCGGAAACGGCTGCCTCTCTTATTTAAGCAAAATATTTCTTTATTTTACCTTTACGCTTTTTACTTTTGACCATGTAGAATAATATGTAGTCTTGCCTACTTTCTTGTATGTGCAGATTCTTACATAGTATTTCTTATTCTTTTTCAATTTCTTGATGGTCTTGCTTGTGTATTTGTTCTTTGTTATCGTTGATGCCTTCACAGACTTCTTGAACTTCTTGTCCGTTGTGTACTGGATCTTGTAACCGGTTGTCTGCTTATTCTGCTTCTTCCATGTTACTTTGATCTGTTTCTTACCGGAGTTCTTCACTGATTTCAGACTTGTTCCTTTCGGCAGAATCTTGAATGTCTTTGTAACTGTACCCTTATAATTGCCTGAAAATGTTATTTTCACAGTATACTGTCCGACATTTTTGCATCCACTTGAAAATTGCGTTTTATAATCGGAAGATGCAATTGCCTTTCCGGCTTTATTTTTCACGGTCAGTTTTGGCTGCTGTTTCTTTCCATTATAAGTAAATGTTGTCTTTGAAAGCTTTACCTGCGTTGCGGATACTGTTTCTTTATCCACATCCGGTTTGCCATCTGTTTTTGGCCATACAGACACTTGTTTTTCAAAATCAACAGACGCCGGTTTTCCATCAATTGTCTTAAAATACCAGCTTCGATCCTGCTGTGCGGTTGTCACACGGATTGGCTCCATTTCCAGCGTCTCCTGCACACATGCACGTACTTCCCAGGTGGTATCTGTGCTCCATCCCGGAGAAACTTCAATATAAGCAACACCGGTGTCAGCGTCTGTGTATTCGTTCCATGCATGACTTGGATTGTTGATATCGCGAATCTGGAACTTGAATGCACGACCAATGTGTTTTCCTTTTTTATCACGGATTGTCAATTTCAACGTTGTCAGCTTGTCTGTTTTTTTCAGTCCCTGCAAAGCCTCTTCTAATTCTTTCGCTGTCTGCTGCATCTGGGCAACAGTTCCGGAACTGGTATTTAACATATTTTCTGCTTTTTTAAGAAGGCTTTCATACGGAGTCCATGTTTCTTCTGTATAACGATATCCCTCTTTTGCATTTACTTTTTCATTTGCTTTTGTAAATGCTGTTTCTAATGTCTGTCTTGCTTCTTCTTCGCCCTCTTCACTCAAAATAAATTGAAGTTTCTCTTTTCCGGTTGCCTTTACACCATTTACCGTTTGGGTAACACGAGTTGGTCCGCCTTCAGCACCATAAGTAACCGTATAACTGATTTCTTCCGGTGTTGTTTTCTGTCCGTCTGCCGGTTTGATTGTAATCTTATCATAGATAGCATCAAAATCTTTATGCTTAATAATTAACATTCCATTTTCGTCACTTACAAGCTCATCCTTCGCCACCTCATCCGGTTCATCCGGAAATTCTCTTATTTTCTCTTTTACGAATTTTACACCTTCCAGCGGGATTCCGTTTTTATTTATTACCTTGATTTCAAGGCGGTCCCAGATTGGTGTCTGTTCTGCCGTATTTTCAAACTCCGGATAAGCATCCGGTGTTTCGCCTTTTTCTACCTTCTCTTTATTGCTCTTAATTGCATCAATTTTACCTGCTTTTATATAAGACTTCTGCTCATCCGTTAATTTGTCATAAGCATCCAAGGCTTTTTGTACAAGTTTCAGATCACCGGATGTCATATTGCTGATGCTGAACTCGTCAATATATTTGTTAACTGCGATAGCCGCAAACAAATCATCCTTTTTCGTATTGTCCGGAAGATAAGTCTGTTCTTTATCTAACGATGTCAATTCAGCAAGCGGTTTAATATCTGTAATGCCAGAATCTCCGGTAAGGCTTAAACGCTGAAGAGATTTTACTTTCTCAAGTGGCGAAATATCCGTTAATTCTTTAATATCTGACAAATCAAGGGATGTAAGACTCTTTAAGCCACTCATATCCGGAAGTTCCTTAATCGGATTGTATGACAGATCCAGCGTCCGCAAGTTGGAAAGTTCCTTAATTGGCGTGACATCTGACACCTGGTTCCGGATCAGGCTCAACTGCGTCAGTTTTTTCATGTCCGCTACCGCTGAAATATCTTTGATCTGATTTTCATTTAGCCATAAGCTGTACAAATTCGTCAGATTCTTAATTGCAGAAATGTCTGTAAGTCCATCTCCTTTTAAGAAAAGCTGTTCCAGCTGCGTCAGACCGGAAATCGGTGACAGATCCTTGATCTTCATTCCTTCCTTGTATGCTGTATAACCAATATCAATCTGTTTTGCTGATTTCGCATATTGCAATCCTTCCAGACTCTCCACATACCATGGCATCTTCCAGTCCACAAAGTTTTCCGGATGAGAGCTCTGCTCGTAAGAAATATATTTTACATAGGAAGAGCCTACATCTTCTTTCGTTAATTTCAGTTTTTGTCCGGTTGCATTCATCGCAGCACGGATCGCCCAGTGAAGTGCCGGATCCTGGATCACATCATCTTTCTCCGGATAGAATACATCTACTTCTTCCAAGCCGCCACAGTTTGAGCCTGCCGCCCGGACATTTCCTGTCCATATCATTGTCGCTATCATTATCCCTGAAATAATCACTGACAGTTTCTTTTTTATCCACATCTTGTGCATAACCTTCCTCCTTTTTGATTGGGGACGGGGATTTTCTAGAAAATCCCCGTCCCAATTAGAAATGACCTGTCCCTTTTGTCTATTTAACTTTTATTTTTTTCATTACAGACCATCCGGAATACATTTTTTCCACATTTTTACCAATCTTTACTTTTTTATATGTACGCACTCTTACATAATATGTCTTCTTAGCCGACAGTTTCTTAACTACTTTCTTCACAGTTGTACTTTTAGATACAGTTGTTGTTTTTACGGATTTTGTAAATTTCTTATCTTTTGCATACTGTACCTGATATCCGCTTGTCTCTTCCGTTTGCTTTTTCCATGTTGCTGTGAAGCTCTTCTTACCGGCTTTTATAGATTTAAGGCTTGTTCCCTTCGGCAGAATTTTAAATGTCTTTGTATAAGTTCCTTTGTAATCGCCTTTAAATGCTATTTTTACAGTGTACTTTCCGACTTTCTTGCAATCTGAAGCATATTTTACAGTATAAGATGTTTTTGCAATTTTCTTACCATTGCTGTCTTTTGCAATAACTTCTGGTTTCTGTGTCTTTCCATTGTATGTATAGCTCGTTTTTGTGAGCGCTACAGAACCGACTTTCTTCTCTACCGTTGGTTCCGGACTTGGTGTCGGCTCTGGACTTGGTGTCGGCTCCGGACTTGGTGTCGGTTCCGGACTCGGTGTCGGTTCCGGACTTGGTGTCGGTTCCGGGCTTGGTGTCGGCTCTACTACCGCTCCCTTCTCGTATTCCATAACTACCGGATACATTCCCAGACTATGCATTGTGAAATAAATCTGGTCTCCTTCTTTTGTAAATGGAAGTTCCACAAGTTTCTTCTCTCCGTCCAGATAATAAAGATTCTTCACCGTTTTCCCAGATGGTACTTTTTCTGTAACCTGATATTCTCCTGCTGCCAGTTTTGCTCTTTCCCAGCGGTGTGGATTCACAACACTGATATCCACTACATCATAATCTTCACCCGAAAGACCCGGCACCGAGTCTTTGCTTAATGTTTTATCATAGAGAAGCATATCTTTGAAATTCAGTCCTGCCACAACCGTATTACCGGATTTACTCATCAATACCGTATCTTCCTGATGTGTCTCGCCTTTGTTCACCAGTCGGAGTTCATCCACTTTGGCACAGCTGGAATGATTATATGCGTATCTCGCCCCTCCATACTCCGACTTATCCTTGGCAACCAGCGGGAAAGAATCGATATCCCAATTATCATTTTCCACTTCTATCATATAATTCTGATCTTCTAATAATTGAGTAAATATTCGTCCGCTTTCACCAGTATTACATTCAAGTGTCTCCGCCGGACTTATCAATTTGATTTTTACATTCCGAAGCATTCCTGTATTATTTTTATAATACACCGGTAAATTAACGGAAACTCTTCTGTCATTTTCCGGGTTTGGTTCTTCTTTATCACGCTTATACATCTGAATGGTATCTACTTCCGGATAATCAAAATCATATTTTCTGTTTCCGTTCACCTCTGTCCAGCTGATTTTCTTGATATTATATAATTTTCCGTCCTTTACCCAGACATACAGACACGGCATACGGTATTCTGTATCTTCTGCGTAAATCATATAGTTGTTATTGTTGATCAAACTCAAATCCGGCAGCTTTCCGTTTTCTGATACAACGGTCTGATCTACTTCCTGCTTTGTCGTATTGTAAATAACAAATTTAATGGATTTTTTTATTGGTACTGTGTAAATCGGATTCATAGTAGCATTGACAACCTCGTCTACTGCAAGGGCTTTAATCGTCACTCGCGCTGTTGTGTACAAATCTTTATACTGATATGCCGGTACATCATTGTACTTCTTCTTTTCCAATGCTTCCGTAGTACGTTTTATATCGCCCGACTTCACGCTTCCCGATTGCGTTGTCATCTGTGTTTCTGCTGCCTCTGTTGTCAACGGTGTCCCCGGTATAATTCCGACCGCCATATTACCGACAACTGCTGCACATAACAACTTTGTCAGTAGCTTTTTCCTTTTCATCTTTTCCTCCCTTGTTTCTTGAAAATATCTGATTTTACTGTCCTTTTTCTATCTATTTATTATAATATATCCTGCATTCCCCTTCCAATTGATTGTACTTATATATGTTGTTATTTATTGTTTTTTTCTATATCTATTACCTCCAAAATCCACACCTGTTTCTTAATGTTTTCCATATCTATTATCTCCAAAATCCACGCCTGTTTCTTGATGTTTTTTATATTTACCATATTAAAAATCCCCAGCCTTTTTTGCTTTCTCTCCAGCACATTAAAAACATGTAACTATCGATTTCTCCATATAGCAATAAAACAGTTTTTGTCCTATAATGCTAAATTTTATTCGCTGATTAGCGGCTGTGAAATGTCATCATACAAGCATGCCACCGTTTTCTCTTTTCCTGACAGCAAGTATCCTTTTGCACGAAGAATATTTCCGTAGCGTCCGCGAATCGTGTCTTCCGGAAATCCAATTAATTTTTACACTGAATCTATTGAAACATTTGTTTCTAACAACCGCAGCCATCCTTCTTTTAAAAGTGAAGAATAATGTTCTACGATGATCGTACCAGCTTCCCGTATCTGATTTTCATATAATTCTGTACTCATCCCGTCGCATACACAATAAAAGGGCATTTCGCAAAACGAAACGCCCTTTCACTTTTCCATATTCTTTTGTCAGGCAATCATTTACCTGTTACTTTACAGTCGCTTTCTTAACTGTTGACCATCCGGAATAATATTTTGTACTACCTACTTTTTTATAGGTACGAATACGTACGTAGTATTTTTTCTTTGATTTTAAACTTCCGAGAGTTGCACTTGTTGTACTATTTTTAGAAACCGTCTTTGTCTTGATGCTCTTTTTAAATTTCGCATCTGTTGTATATTGGATCTGATAACCGCTTGTCTCTTTTGACTGTTTACTCCATTTCACAGACAGTTTCTTTTTAGAAGCTTTCAAAGATTTGACGGATGTTCCTCTCGGATTGATCTTAAATGTCTTAATATAGCTTCCGCTATATGGCTTCTTAAATGTAATCTTTACCTTATATGTGCCGACTTTTTTGCAGCCAGACGCATAAGATACGCTATAGTAAGATTCTGCAATCTTCTTGCCATTCTTCTCTTTTGCTGTCACTGCCGGTTTCTTTGTTTTGCCGTCATAGGTGTAAGATGTCTTTGCAAGGCTTACGGTTCCGACTGCTTTCTTCACATCCGGACTCGGTGTCGGTTCCGGACTTGGTGTCGGTTCCGGGCTTGGCGTTGGTGCTTTTACTAACGCTGCGATTGCTGCCTCCAGGTTATTTTTTGCTGTGTCAACTTCCTCCTGGATGGCATTCAGATTCTTTCTTACATTATTGGCTTCCTCAAATACCGGATAAAATGCATTCCACGACTCTACAGTGTAATCCTTTTTGTTAAGACGATTTGCAATCAGAAGCTGTTTTTGTAATTCTGTAAAATCTACCGGTGCCTTTTCTTTCTCTGTAAGAACCAGTTTTACTTGCAAATCTTCTTCTGTCTGTACCTGCTTTCTTCCATCCGGCAATGTTATGCTTGTAATCTTGCTGTTCTGCTCCTCCAGGCGAATTGTAACACCTTCATAATTCTGGCCTTCTGCCAGTGTCATCGTATAATAGTTATAATCTCTGCCCTGTGTTGTATAGCTGGCAACACCATTCTCATCAGATACCATTTCCGTTGCACTGGATGTCCAGGAATTCGTTATGTTAAATTTCACTCCGGACAAAAGCTTTCCTTTATCATTTACTAAAGTAATATTTACCGTTTTATAATCTGCACCTTTCACAAGGCCATCAATGGCTTTTGTCAGATTATCTTCTGCTTCATTAATCTCTGCCTGTGTTGCAGCATCATCACTATTTACAATTTTTGCCTGTGTAAGTGCCTTCGTCAACGCTTTATAAGACGCCTCTGTGTATCCATTTTCTTTGATATTCCCTGCCTGCGCAATCACTTTTTCCAGATTCTGCTTATTTATACGAAGTGTCTCTCCGTTCTTCAACTGCAATGTACGACTGACAGATGCTTTATCCACTGCTTTTCCATTAATCTCAATGATTTTTCCATCTGCATCTGCTTCAACCGTAATATCGCCTATATAACCGGTAAATTTTGATGCTTCATCCAATGAAATTGTATATGTAATTGCCTTTACCGCTTCCGGAATTTTATATTCTGCAATTCCGTTTCCATCTGTACTGATTTCAGAAAGAACATCTGCGGATCCTTTCTTTTTCACTTGAAATCTTACATTCTTCAAAGGTTTTCTGTTAGCATCAGCTACATAAATATTCAATGTAGATTTATCGGCGTCGTAGTATTTTTCATACTTATTCAGATCACTGTCTTTCTGAATAACCTTTCCCTGCTCCAAAAGTGAAATATTCTTCTCCGCAACACTGATTCTCTTCTCGTTAATATATGCTTTAGCTTTATCAGAAACCTTATCATATGCTTTTCTGGCTGCCACAACATTTGATTTATCACTCAGTTCTACAGTATTGGCATCGAACTTTTCAATCAGGCGATTGACATCTAATACTTCAAAAAGTAAATTTTTCTTCGTTTCGATCTTTGTCCCGCTTAAATTCAACTTGCTCTTTGTAAGCTTTGTCAACTCCGTCAATGGGGTGATATCAGAAATTTCTTTATTATTACCGAGGTTTAATTCCTGAAGATTTCGCAGATCCTGAAGCGGTGTAATATCAGAAATCTGATTGTTAAATAAATCTAATTCTTTTAACTTTGTCATACCTGCCAAAGCGGATATATCTGTAATTTGATTATCGCTCAGCCACAGCATCTTTTCCATATTCGTAAGACCCTTCAACGCTGAAATATCCTTAATCCGATTGCTTCGAAGTGTCAATTCTGTTAATCCTGTACATCCCTCAAGCCCACTCAGGCTGGTAATTCCATTGTAATCCAGATCCAGATGGTTAAGCTTAGACATCTTCTTGAGCGGTGTCAGATCATGAATCTGATTCTGTCCACAATTCAGTCGCTCCAGACCTGTCAGATCTTTCAGTGCGCTGATGTCCGTTAATTTATTCATATAAAATGTCAGATCTCTTAAATTTGTCAGTTTACTGATCGGACTTAAATCCGAAACCATATTATAGGACAGATCAATCTTCCACAAATCGGTGCCATACTGTAAGCCATCCAGTTTGTATACATATACATCGATCGGATATGCCTCCGGATGCGCACCTGCCGAATAAGTAAACTGTCTCAGTCCCTCAAAGCGTCCCGGTGTAATCGGAATATAATCTTCTTTTTTATAACTTTGACTCAATGTCACACCACGGATTACCCAGTTCAACATCTTGTCCTGAATCACATCCTCCGGTGCCGGTTGGAAGACATCCTCTTCCTCTACATTCACTCACGCATCTGCCGCTGTAGCTGCCATCGATATGCTCCCCACGCATAACAAGACAGCCATGAATAATATCGTTACCTTTTGCATTAATTTCTTCCAGTTCATTGTCTTTTCCTCTCTTTTGTTTGTTCTGTCAGGTGTTCTCCCATTGCCTGAATATTCCTTAATCGCTATCTGATTTTCATTATAAAGGCGCTGTATCTGTTTGTAAATTTATTTCTTGTATAATACTTATAGATAATTTTCATATATGAAGCGATATCATATGCAAGAATTTTCTCCGTCCATAGCTAAACCTTAATTTACCGAATAGTGTCTGTTAAATTTTAAAATACTATAATAACACAAAAAACCTGCCGCACAGGAAGCGTTCTTCCCATACGACAGTTTTTCATAGATCACTTTATACGGTTATAAAATGAATGATTATTTTGTTTTCACTTTCTTCACTGTTGACCATCCGGAATATAATTTTACGGATTTTCCGCTTACCTTTACAGTTTTATAAGTACGAACGCGAACATAATATGTTTTCTTAGCTTTTAATTTCTTCACTGTTTTAGAAACAGTCTTGTTCTTAGAAATTGTAGATGTCTTAACGCTCTTCTTGAAGCTCTTGCTTGTAGAATACTGTAACTGATATCCGGTTGTCTGTGTTGCCTGTTTAGACCATTTTGCTGTAAATGCTTTCTTAGCTGCTTTTACAGATTTGATCTTCGTTCCTTTCGGAAGAATCTGGAATGTCTTTGTATATTTTCCTGTATAACCATTCTTAAATGTTACTGTTACAGAATATTTACCGACATTCTTACGACCTGATGCATATTTTACAGTGTAGTTATCTTTAGAAATAACTTCTTTCTTGTTATTCTTAGCAACAACTGCCGGTGTTTTTACCTTACCGTTGTATGTATAAGTAGTTGTCTTAAGTGCTACAGAACCTACTTTCTTCACTTCCGGTGTTGGTGTCGGCTCCGGCTTATCCACTTTTTTCAGACCTTCTATTGCTGCTGCAAGTTTTTCCTGTGCTGCATCAACTTTGGACTGAAGAACGTTATCTTCTTTTTCCAGTGCATCAATCTCTGCAAGTGCATCCTCTACTGCTTTCCATGATTCTTCTGTATAATCACTCTTATCCAGCTTGGAAGCCTTGTCTTTTTCTGCATTTAATTTCTCTTTATCTGCAGCTCTCACGCTCAGGTCCTTCATTGCTGTCGCAAGTTTCTCCTGGGCTGCATCAATCTTAGACTGTGGAACATTTTCTTCTTTTTCCAGTGCATCAATCTCTGCAAGTGCATCCTCTACTGTTTTCCATGATTCTTCTGTATAATCACCTTTATTCAGTTTGGAAGCTTTGTCTTTCTCTGCATTTAACTCGTCTTTCTTAGCCGGTTTTACAACTAAAACCTTAATTCCTGCTTCCAGTTTCTGGATCTGATCATCAACATCTTCTTTGTTAACAAAACTGTTGTCATATGTTTTCTGTGCTGTATCCAGAACCAGTTTGAATGCTGACCAGGAATCATCTGTGTAATCAGATTCTACAAGAGCTTTTGCTTTCTCTAATGCTTCACCAAGCGCTGTCTTATCCACTTTCTTACGAAGAATGTAACTATACTTCTCTGTATATCCTGTTTTACCATCAACCGAATATATATTGGCCATTGCATCTGTTACAATCTTATGCTCATCTAATGTTGCCCATGTATCATTATCTTTTAATTTGACTGTGATTGTTGCATCACTGTCATTCTCGATGTCAAATGCATATTCAATGACACCTTTTTCATTACTTGTAATCTCATGTGTCTCACTACCAGGAGTTACTTTTACTTCAAATGCAACATTTGCTACCGGAGCACCTTCTACATCAACAACTTTTGCACGAAAATGTGTTGCATCACAGCTTACCTTGTCTTCTACTGCTGCTTTCTTAACAGTAAATACAATTTCACCTGTGGTTGCAATATCATCACCGTCTACAGAAATAATCTTCGTGTTTCCCTCATATCCATCTGTTGCAAATTTATGAGCCTGGCTACTTGCCCATCCCTGATTCTCTGCTACAGTAACATCAAAAGTAAGATCATAATCCATTCCCGGATTAATTGTATATTCTGCGACACCTTTTTCATTACTTGCTGTAGATTTGTTAAAAATATAATTTAACTCATTTGCAACAGAAAGTTTTACACCTTCTACCGGATTGCCTTCTTCGTCAACAATCTTAGCGCGAAATGTAGATGCATCACTCAGAACTTTCTCTTCTTCTGATGAAGATCCATTCTTCTTTACAACGAATACAACTTCATCTGCTTCTGCAAGATCTTTTCCATCTACAGAAATAATGGTCGGAGCTTTTGTTGGTGTTCCATCTGTTTCAAATTCATGTTCATTCTCGGATGTGTAGTTTTTATCATCAATGACAACATCAAAGTTCAGCATGAAGTCTCCACCTGTTAATGCGTATGTTACCATACCATTTTTGTCAGATTTCACATCGTAAGAGACAGAAGAGTCTTCTCTTCCTGTCAAATTAACATTCACACCCTCTACCGGATTCCCTTTTTCATCTACTACTTTTGCACGGAAGTTCTTCTCATCGCATTTTGTAGAAGATGGTGTTGGATCAGGTATCTCACCAGAAGCTGCTGCAACTGTAAAGCTTACTTCTTTCCAGCCGGTATAAGCCCAGCTACCCATGCTATTGAATCCAACTTTATATGTTTTGGCAGTGGATGTTGTATTTTCAGGAAGTGTTACTGTTGCGATACGTTCCTCTGTTCCTTCGCCATATTTTACATTAATATCAGAATCTCTCAATGAATTGCCATCTGCATCTTTTACACGGACAGCTAAGTTTGTCAGTTCGTCCATTGCTTTTCCGATCAGTTTTATCTGAACTTCTCCACCTTTGCTGGATACATTCTCATCACTTACACGTTCTACTGAATCCAATGCAGGATTCCATTTTAATCCTTTGATTGCTGTATCCAGTTTTGCTGCTGCCTCATCCACAGCAGTCTGCCCTGCTTTGTCGTTCTTATTAATCGCTTTTGCTTCCGTTAAAGCTTTATCTACCTCATTCCATGTAGAAGTCACATAGCTGTAACGATTGTAACTTTTTTCATCTGCATCGGCAATAAGCTCTTTTAATTTTGTCTTATCAACCGACTTTACAACAACAGCGTCTAATGCTGCAGTTAATTTTTCTGTCTGCGCATCCACTTCTTCCTGTGTTGCATCTTCATTATCATATACTTTATTTGCTTCTGTAAGTGCTGTCTGAAGTTCGTCATATCCTGCGCTGTAATCATCTGGATTCTTCACAATTGAAGCACTGTCGATCGCAGCTTTCAATGCTTTTTTATTAATATTTGCTTTTAATACAAACCGCAACTCTTCTGTAATGTTTTTCAGATCTTCATTATTGATTTTCTCGATTTCTGCAAGACTGTCTGATGTTGAATAGGAATATGTTGTATCGCATGTCCAGCTGTCATTTTCTGCAAGAGATACAATCTTGGATGTACTGTAATCCCACTGTCCTACTTCACATTCAATAATTCCGTTTTCGTCACTTGTTACAGTAGTTGCTCCATAAGAGCTCCCTGAATTCTTTACATCAAATTTTACTCCTGCTACAGGCTTTCCGCTTTTATCTACCGCTCTAGCACGGAAATGTGTTTTATCCGGCAGGACTTTCGTAGTTTCAGGCTGGTCTGGATTTTCTGAGCTTGGTGCAGTAACTTTAAAAGAAGTTTTTGCTCCATTCCAGCTTAACTGCCAATCTGGAATCGATGTATTAGAAATCCAAATCTGATAAGATTCTTCTTCCGTACCCGTATTTGCCGGAACATCAATATCAAATGTATTATTTGTTCTGCTTACGTCAACAGTAACATTTTCTTTTCCGCTTACGGTTGCTCCATCTTTTCTCAATCGATAGTAAATCGTTCCTTCATCAGCACTAAAATCGTCAAATGTAAGTGTTACTTTTACAGTTCCACCATCACTTGGAAGTTTTTTTGTGCTTACATCCGCAGATGCAAAACTTAAAGCTGCATCCGCTGCTTTGGCTACACTTGCCTGTCCGCCAAACAGTCCGAAGACCATTGCAAGGGACAGAATCCAAGCCAAAATTCTCTTCTTGTTCTCCATAACGTTTCTCCTTTTCTTTTTTTGAAATCCTTTGATTTCAGACAGTCTTTTACATTTTTATTTTACTTTCTTTTATGATATGCATCCAATCGTTTTTATAAATATATTATCCGATTTATTTATTTTATCTATATATTAATCGAGTAGGAGGCGGTGACTAACCGCCGTCCTCTCACAGCACCGTACGTCAGACTGTCTAACGATTCGAAAATCCAGTCTGATGTACGGTATTTTTATCTTCGATTTTTTTAATATCATTTTTATCTTTGTTTTTCACATGAATTACATATGTTCCTCTCCTTGCTACATCACACTTTCTTCAAACTTCGTTACTAATTCTTCTGTTGAAAACATGCTTAATAATCGCTTAAAGTTATAAGCGATAAACATAGATGCAGCTTCTGCGTCAACATTCTCTTGTCTGCGTCGAAGAAAGAAACTATATCCGAGACTTCTTTTTATAGTCCCAAATGGATGCTCCACGATACATCTTCTCTGTTTATAAACCTCGTTATTATTTAGTGTTTCATTATACACAGTTTCAAGAACATCTTCATATACCCAACGCTGTATCGTTCTTCCAGATGAAGAAGTAGTGCAGTCTTTTTTATATTTGCATGAATTGCAGTCTGTACACTTATATTTGCGATACTTCATACCATTCTTCGAAGTATTTTCAAAAAATCGCAATCTATCTCCTGCCGGGCATGTATATTCATCAGTTTCACCATTATAGATAAACTTTTCTTTGCGAAATTCATTATCCTTTGTAGCATTATTCGCTTTAGCTTTTTTTATAAAGACATTTATTCCAGCATCAACACAGTTTTTTATCTCTTGTTGATGTTCCTTTAAATATGGAAGAGCCTCTTCAATGGTCATGCCATCAATTCCCAGCGCTCCCTTGTTTGCCTTAACTCTCTTATACGCTCTGTTAAAGTTGTCTTTATACAGTATCGCTTCCAAAAGTCTCGGCTGTGCACTGTCTCTTTCTTTCCATATCCGATTGAATGACCTAGACGCTTTCACATACCCTTCATGTTCCGCATTATCTCTTTGCGAACAGCCATTGTTTTCAATGTTTTCTGTCATAGACAGTCATTCCTCCTTTCTCGGTCATACTCAAGACTCCTATTGATTCGGTCCTTCACCTCTCGGCTACTATGACCTCTGCTGACTTCTGTGCGTTCAGCATTGCTTTATGCAATGGTTACCTCTTTCAAGGCGTACCACACAGACCTCCCTAGGTACCACACGTTTCTTCCTCTCCATCCATCTGCCTCATTTATCATGCATGATTCCGTGTAGTTATTGGGCTTCAACTTGAATAGCAGTTTTACCCTCATGCATGACCTCATATGAGATTCCTGTTCGTCAGACCAGAGATTTGCCCGTGAGTTAGTATGTTCCTCACATCCAGCTTCCTTCAGATTCCATCTCACGATGGACACCCTTGCTTTCGGCTATATCCTTCCCACTACCGGGCGGATTCGGGACTTTAACCCGTTAGAAACGTGCGCCGCTAGGCGCACTATAGCAAAAAAGCGTGGTCTTTTGCCACGCTTTCTTTTTATTTCTCTGTTCCGGTTACAAGTTGGTCTTTGTAATTCAACACCAGATTCTTGCCACCACCGGTCAGAATATACAGTTGTTTCTTCGCAACCCCTGCATCCATCAGGACTGCTGCCGCACGCTGAGCTCCCTGCTCACCAGCCATACATACAATAACTGTCGGAACATCCAGATCTTTGATCTTCGCTTCTTCTTTCCGCACATTCGCCTGTGCTTCTGCTGTCTTCGTCGGCCATGCAGGCGCCCACATAGATCCTTCGATATGTCCGGCTGCATATCCTGCCTCAACACCGCCTACTACTTCTTTTTCAAATCGAATGTCGAGAACATTCAATGTTCCGGCTTTTACCCTTTTCAGAACAGTATCTGCATCCAGATACATATCATCCCACCGCATGAGATAATCTTCGCCCCTTGACACTGCAACTTTATAACTTACTTCTTCTGATGCTGTTGTCTTTGCCGTAATAGTTGCATTACCAAAGCCAATTGTATTCACTTTTCCATCCTGATCTACATTAACAATCCGATTACTCAACTCGGAACCATAACCATATATTATGTTCTTACGAACTCTCGCCGGCCAGCAGGTCAGTTTATTTTCGGCAACAGTTGCCTCAAGCGCCATCAGCTTATGTCCTTCACTGTCTGTTGTAACTTCTTTTTTTGCAAATTTCAGCTGACCATAAGTCTTGGCATCTTTCGGTGAAACTTTCTGGATTGGCCAATTTTCCGGCTCTTTCTGCCAGTTTACCTGCCATGCCCACCAGCCGCCATCGAAGACGCTGATATTTTTTATTCCATTCTGATAACAAATTAAGAATGGAATCGTTGCACGCCAACCGGTACCACAGTAGAAGGATAATTCATTATCGAGGGATGAGTCGGATTCTGCAAGAATGGATTTCACTTTATTAAGTTCGACTACTTTTCCATTTTCAATATAGCTTCCATCGTCTGTATTGTGTCCCCATACTGCACCTAACGGTTCACCTGCATATTTAATATAGGAATATCCTGTCTCTTCGCCGCGGAATTCTTTCTCCGAACGGATACTTACAAGGCGGAAATTAGCATCATTCTGTAACTTTTCTTTTGCATCATCGGTGGACAGAATATATTCCGGATGTGCCGGAATCGTCGTACCAAACGTATAATTTGTGCCACCGGCTGTTGCTTCATTTACTTTTGTCTCTGTCGGTAATCCTAGTTTATTCCATGCTGTCATGCCACCATCTATCACTTTGACATCTTCTACACCGGCGTATAACATAGCGAATGCTACTCGTGTAACACTGGAATCCGATGCACTTCTTCCGTACAGTACTACCTTGGTATCTTTGGTGATTCCGTTGTTTTTTAGAAATTCTCCAAGCTGCTTTGCACTTCGGATATTGAAATTGTCTTCTGGTTTTACTTCGGTCTCTTCATAAAGCTGCTGATCGTCGATTCCATCCAGATTCCAGTCGTCATACTCTACTGCATCGGAATTGATATGAACCGCTCCCGGAATATGTGCTTCGTTATAAGCTTTGTCATTTTCTGTCTTGCCATAGGCAACTTCTGCTAAAAATACATGTTCATATCCAGGCTGCTGTCCTTCTGCTGCACTCTTATACCACTCCGGTGATACATATACCTGTCTCTTAGGAACATTTTTCACTTTCACCGTTACCTTGCAGCTCTTTGCCAGGTATTTTTTCTTATTGTTCTTCTGTGTTGCGCGAACAGTAATTGTTGCTGTTCCCGGCTTCTTTGCTGTAATCTTTCCGGTGCTGCTTACTGTTGCAACTGCTTTATTGCCGGATGACCATTTTACCGGACAGTACACACCTGACGGTTTAACTGTCGATTTCAATGTCTTTGTCCCACCAACATATAAGGCTGCCTTTGATGCACTGATTGAAATGCTTGTCGGTTTTAAATCTTTTACTTTCATTGTTACCGACTTTTTCAGCTTTTTATTTGCCTTTGCTGTTACTGTAATTTTAACTTTTCCAGCCTTTTTTCCTGTCACAACACCCTTGGATGATACGGTTGCAATCTTTTTATTGCCGGATTTGAATGTTACCGCTTTGCTTGCTTTTGACGGTTTGACGGATTTTACAGATATCGTTGCATGTCCTTTGATATCAATCGTCTTCGCTGTAACTTTGAGTGACATCTTTGTTGGCTTTTTCGATGCCGCTTCACTCGGGATTGCAGTAAATGCAACTGCCATAACCACAACTAAGGCAAGCAATCCCAGTGCTTGTTTTTTGATTTTCTTTTTCATCACGCATTTCCTCCAATGTAATGATTTATTCCGCAACGTTTATCCACAATATAACATTAACTCTCCGGTTCTTCAATTTGTAAAAGAAGCAGCCGCCTCAGAATTTTTCCGGAAACGGCTGCCTCTCTTATTTAAGCAAAATATTTCTTTATTTTACCTTTACGCTTTTTACTTTTGACCATGTAGAATAATATGTAGTCTTGCCTACTTTCTTGTATGTGCAGATTCTTACATAGTATTTCTTATTCTTTTTCAATTTCTTGATGGTCTTGCTTGTGTATTTGTTCTTTGTTATCGTTGATGCCTTCACAGACTTCTTGAACTTCTTGTCCGTTGTGTACTGGATCTTGTAACCGGTTGTCTGCTTCTTCTGCTTCTTCCATGTTACTTTGATCTGTTTCTTACCGGAGTTCTTCACAGACTTCAGGCTTGTTCCCTTCGGCAGAATCTTGAATGTCTTTGTAACTTTTCCTGTATAGTTGTTCTTCATTGTTACAGTAACTTTGTATGTTCCGACATTCTTTCTTCCGCTGCTGTATTTTACAGTGTAGTTTGAAGCAGCAACTTTCTTTCCGTTTACAACAACTTTCACTGCAGGTTTGCGAACCTTTCCGGTATATGTATAAGCAGTCGTTGATAATGTTACGTTTTTAGATGTAACTTTTTTCTTAATCGGTGTATTGTCAACGTAAACTATTTTCTGGCAATCGCTGGATTCAAATTTTTCTGCCTGACTCTTGGTAAATACACGAACTACTACAACATGGTCGTTGTTTGTTCCCGCATTGCCATAGAATGCATCACTTGCAAGCTCTGTCACAGATGCCGGAATATCTACGCTCTCAAGATATCCTTCCTTGAATGCGTATTTACCAATCTTTTCTACACCGTTTTCGATCGTCAGCTTCTTTAATGTGATTGCTTTGAACGTTCCTTCAAAAGCAGATTCTCCGATCTCTTTTACAGTTCCCGGAATAGTAAGTTCTTCAATGTGATGTAAGTGGAAAGCTTTTCTTCCAATCTTTGTTACGGATGCCGGAATTGTAAGACTTGTAAGTCTTGCTCCTGCAAATGCCATTTCACCGATCTCTGTTACTGTATCCGGGATGTCTACATGATCTAAGCGGATGTTCATTGAGAATGCTCCCTGTGGGATTACAGTTACATTCTTGGATAATGTAAGGTCTGTGATGTCATTCGTTGAAAATGCTCCTGCTCCTAAATCTGTTACCGTATCCGGAATAACAAGTTTCTTCAACTGGTTGGAGTTAAATGCACTTTCTCCGATTTTTGTTACAGATGCCGGGAATTCTACATTGTTAATCTTATTATAACGGAATGCGCTTGCACCGATGGTTGTAAGTGTGTCAGGTAATACAACCGTATCCATACCATTCGGTGATTCTACGCTGTCTTTTCCCTGTACCCATTCGCCATCCGGAATCTCAAATGCTCCGTCTGCAACTTCTGTGATTGCTTCCTGTGTCTCAGGATTCAGTGACGGGATTACGAGTGTGCGTACACCGTCTTTTACAACTGCATCGCTCTTACGTGTTTTATTTCCCTGCTCGCTCCATCCTGTAATCTTATTTCCATCATAAGTGAAGTCCGCGTGTGTCCAGCCGCTTCCTACGATTTCATCATAGATGACTTTATGTCCGGTTCCATCGTTCTTGTCTGCATATTCCGGATAGAATACATTTGTTACTTCTTCTAAATGTGCTTTATTTGAAGTATATAATTTTACCTGTCCCTTTTCACCTTTGACAAATGCTGTATTTGCCAGTTTCTGCAGGCTAGACGGGAGATATACACTTGTTAATAATGTTTTTTCAAATGCTGTCTTTCCGATCTCGGTCAGACCTTCGTGCAATGTTACACTTGTCATTCTCGGTGCAAGACCTTCTCCGGTTACATTCTGTGAGAATGCACTCTGTCCAATGGTTGTTACGGATGCCGGAATGTCTACAGACTCTAACTGGTTTCCTTTAAATGCATCTCTGTCAATTAATTTCACTGTAGAAGGCAGGCTTAAAGAAGTAAGCGGTGCATTTCTGAATGCCATTCTTCCAATCGTTTCTACTCCTTCCGGAATTGTCAGTTCTTTAATCTTTGTTGCATTAAATGCGGAAGTCGGAATTTCTTTTATGGATTTGGAAAGTGTTACTTTCTCCAGAGAAGCACTTGCTGTAAATGCTCCATTTCCAAGTGTTGTTACACTATCCGGAATGGTTACTTCCGTAAGCGCTGTTGTCTGGAATGCTGTTGCACCAATAGATGTTACCGTATCCGGAATCGTTACTTTTGTCATTCCGATTGTGGCAAATGCACCTGCACCGATTGCTGTAATTGCTTCACCGTTTTCATTTGTCTCCGGAAGTGTTATTTCTGTATCACCATTTGCTATTTTCGCCTTTCCGGCATCATTTAATCCGGTAATGGTTGTTCCGTCAAATGTAAACTGGGAAGTATTCCATGGCTGCTCTTCTGCCGGCATCTCACCGTAAATAACTTTCTGTACCCAGGATTTGGTTCCCTGTGTATTTGTGCCCTTTCCAGTACCCTCTACATGCTGGATCATTCCCTTCTTTCGAAGATCCACATTCTCATTGTACATGTATACGATACGACTTGCCTTTAAGATTGTATTTGTCGGTGCATCTGACTCCAGATCTTCTTTACCTGTGTTTGCTCCAAATGCATATACTGTAACTTTCTCTGTTCTATCCGGAAGTCTTACAGATTTGATGTTGTTATATGCAAAACACATATTATCCAGATTCAGATTGAAATCACATGTCTTCGGAAAGTCAACAGTTGTAATCTGATTTTTAGCAAACGCTGCATTTCCAATCTGCCAGATTGTATGAGAGAATTTTACGCTCTTTAACTGGTTGCTCTGGAATGCTGTTCCGCCAACATAGATTACGCCTTCCGGTAAATCCAGAGATGTCAGCTTATTGTTTGTGAAAGAGTTATTCTGAATAATGAAATTTCCTCTTTCTGTTAATCCTTCTGCAATTGCGCTTCCACTGTAACTTGCCATCACTCCCTTCGGGAATGTTACAGATGTAAGTCCTTTCTTATAGAAAGCTTTTGTTCCGATACCAATAATCGGATTTCTGTCTGTATCCTTTGCAGGAATCACAAGGTCTGTATTTGTTTTTAATTTTTCTTCTCCGGATGCAGATAAGCCCGTGATACCAACACCACTGATTGTTGTTACATCCGATGTATTTGATGCCGGATATAATTCCTGACTGATCGTATCATATGTAAAGTCTTCTGCGTTCCATTTATCTTCCTGTCCCGGTACTTTCAGGATCAGGCTGTGATAATCAGACTGTGGGAAGTTCTTTGTATCGTTGTACTGTGTTTCCGAACTTACATATACTTTTGTCTTCACTGCTGCAGCACCGGAAGAATATACTTTTTCAAATGTATTTGCCTGCAACTTCTCAACGGTCGATGGTAATACTACCGATTTAATCGTTTTATTTCGGAATGCTCTGCTTCCGATTGACTTTAAACCTTCCGGCAATGTCAGTGTACAGTCATCTGTCAAATATTCCTTAGTAGAAAATGCATAATTTCCAATCGAAGTTACCGTAGATGGAATGACAATCTTATGGATGTTATTTCCTGCGAATGCATTATTTCCAATCGTCTTAACTCCTTCCGGAATGGTCAGTTCCGTCAGATCCGTCATGTAATTCTGTGCGTCACTGCATCCGAAGGCTCCTCCCGGAATGTCTGTCAGGTTCTTAGAAAGAATAATCTTCTTTAACTTCGGATTCGTTCCGAATGCGCCACCGCCGATCTTTGTAACACTGTCCGGTAAAATAATACTCTCTAACTGGTTCTTCTGGAATGCTGCCACACCGATTTCTGTCAGTGTCTTTGGAAATTCAATCTTCGTAATACCGCAGTCTGCGAAAACTTTTGCACCAATCTTTTCCAGTTTTGCCGGAAGTGTAACACTTGTAAACTTCTCGTCTGCTGTTGCAAACATTCCAGTATAGCCATTTCCTGTATAATCAGCGATTGCTGTCACATACTCGCCATCTGGATTCTTGTTCGGTAATACCAGATCTGTATTGTCTTTTCTCTTTTCAATACCACTCTCAGAGAAACCGGTGATCGTTGTTCCGTCAAATGTAAAATCATCTGCTGTCCATGTCTTGTCCGCATTCGGATCTTCACCAAGGATCAGTTTCTGATGCCAGGAGTGCTGTGACTCTGCGGTACGATCCATATGGTGGATACGTTCCATGTCAAACAACTTCTCATTGTCTGTGTACATATAGACAACGCCGCCAAATTCCTGCTCTTTCTCCGGTGCATCTTTGGAACACTCTTCCATTCCCGGATTCCAGTAGAAGACTTTCTTTTCTACTACTTCCATATAATCCGGAAGTCTTACGGATTTGATGTTGTTGTGTGCAAATGCAAAGGCATGAATCTGTGCCTGGAAATCACAGGTTTTCGGGAAATTGACCTTTGTGATCTCATTGTATGCAAATGCGGAGTTCTCCAACCACCAGAATGTATGTGGAATGGTCACGGATTTCAGTTTATTTCTTGCAAATGAACTTGGTCCGATATAGATCACACCTTCCGGCAAATCGAGAGAGGTCAGTTCATTTCCGTCAAAAGCACCTGCGCCAATCAGGAAATTACCTCTTCTTGTTACTACATGTGTAACTGTGTCATTATAATCTACCATCATACCATCCGGCAGTGTCAATTTTTCAATCCCCTGCTTTTTAAATGCACTGTCAGCGATACCTACGATTGTAGTTCCATTCGGATCTTCAGACGGAATGACAAGATTCTTATTCACTTTAATCTTCTCTGAACCTGTCTCAGAAAATCCTGAAATTGCTGTACCGGATACGGTAAAGTCACGACTGTAATCACAGCCGTTCAGTCTCTGGCTCATCTCTGTGTAAGTGAAATCTTCTGCTGTCCATACAGATGTGTCGATGTCACTTGCAGATGCGTCAGAGTCTGCCTGTTTCTTATCCGTCTTGGTCGTCTTGGTTACTTCTTTTTTCACTTCTGCGTTCTCAGAAGCATCCTCTGCCTTCTCATCTGTTTTGGAAGCTTCTGTTTTAGAATCTTCTTTTACAGTTTCGGCAGACGCATCTTTGGACGTATTCTCGTCTGCAGATACGTTCTCATCGTTCGAAGTTTCCGTTACTTCGGACTGCACAGCCTGGGCTGCGCTTGCTGTATTATCCTGTGCAAATGTCGGCATTGCAAGGGAAAACGACAACGCAAACGATAATACAACCGCTAAAAACTTTTTCATTTTCATGCTTTTAGCCTCCTTATTACTTATTTATGTAAACTTTATTTACATACACCTTTTACCGGCACACGAAGCCAGGTCTCATATATATTGTTTTTAAATGGCGCTTCTCCCCCGATTTCCGGAAGATTTAAATTGGTTTGTCCATCCTCGGCCCATCGCAGGAATCCGGTTTTTAAGTCTTCTTCTGATAAGCAGTAAGTACCCTTCTGATCATCGAACAACTCCGGATGAACCAGATACACCGCTGCGATCACATCCCAGTTATAGAATCCATGGATTCCGTAATCTCCTTCGTTATAACCGAAATAATAATCGGTTTCTCTCAGGATATACTCACCCATCGGGTTATTCTGCCCACCTAATCTCTGCTGATATTCCTCTTTGGTAAATAGCACTTTCAGGCAATTATTTCCTGTAATAACAGAAACATTATTTCCTTTTGTCAGCACCAGGTATGTTGCCTTTGGATCACAGGAAAAATTCAATTCATCCATCTGTTTCTTTTCAAAAATCAATGGTTCTGTAATTCCACCCATCAATACAATTTCTTTTACATTTTCGAAGAAATGCTCATCCGCATAATAGGCATGCTTTAGATTCGTAAGCGACCCGGTTGCAAGAATAGAAAGTTCGCCTTTGTATTTTCTTGCCATCTCTGCGAGATAATCTCCTGCCGGACTTTGCTCTGTTTCAGCGGATTCACCACCTTTTTTCACAGTCAGATCTGTGCGGCCGATATCTTTTAACAATTTTTCTGTCTGTGCGTACACAACCGGAAGCTTGTTGTTTCCATAAGTGCAAGTCACTCCGTGCACAGTTACTTCTTCACATCCGAGCAGGTAGAGAAGTGCCAGTCCGTCATCGACATCACAGTCCTTTACGCCCAGTGTATTATCACAGTCAAATATTACATGTTTCATTCTCTCTTACTCCTTTTCTTCCGGAAACAGGCAGATGCTCTCCGGTGCAAATTCTATTCCCGCTCTTGCTCCTTCCTTAAATCCGGCAGCATGGATTCTTGCACTGATATCCTGTGCATAGAATGTCTGCTTCTCATCCTGCAAATAAAGATCCACAGTCTCTCCTAAGTACGTCATTTCCCTAATCTCCACAGCAGAACCCTCCGCTATAACTTTTACATCAAAAGGCCGGACAAGAAGCTCATACTTTCCATCTGCATATCCTTTTGCTTCACAGGAAATGTAATTGCTTTCAAACTGTTCTTTCTGTACAATTCCTTCAATATAATTAGCTTTTCCAAAATATGCAGCCACTTGCCGATTTGCCGGATGCAGGAAAATCTCTGCCGGTGAAGCATATTGTAAAATCTGCCCACCATCCATAAGTGCGATCCGATCTGACATCTGCAATGCTTCTTTCTTATCATGTGTGACGAGAATTGTCGTGATCTTCCGTTCTTTCTGCAATTTTTTAACTAATGCGCCCATTTCCAGACGAAGCTTCTCATCCAATCCGGAAAAAGGTTCGTCTAAAAGAAGGATCGACGGTTCACATGCAAGGGCTCTTGCAAGCGCCACTCTCTGCATCTGTCCACCGGACATTTCTTTGATCTTACGTTTTTCGAATCCCGGAAGCTGTACGTCTTCCAACAGTTTCTTTATGATCTCTTTCTGTCTTGCCTTCGGGACTTTCTTAAGTTCCATTGGAAATGCTATGTTCTTTTCCACTGTCATATGTGGGAATAATCTTAAGTCCTGGAACACAATCACGGTTCCTCGTTTCTCCGGTGCCATATTGTGGATCTCTTTTCCATCCAGACAGATTCGTCCTTTTTCAATATCAAGCAATCCGGCGATGCCCTTTAACATCGTGCTTTTTCCACAGCCGGAAGCTCCCAATAAGGAAATCAGTTCGCCGCTTTTGACAGTCAGGCTCACTCTATTTAATATCTTATTTTTCTGAAGTGTTACTTCCAGATTTTCTATTTTTAATTCCATTTCTTATTCACCAATTTCTGTACTTCTTTATCTATTTTCCACATTTCCCGATCTCTTATGTGTAATATTCTCCGCTTCCATTTTTCGTCCACAACTTACTGATTCCTTCAAATATCGCAAACACGATCAAAGTAATTCCCAGGAAGATCATGCTGTAAATACTTGCGATATTGCGGTCGCCGCCTTGCAGATACGGCACCATAACAATCGCGAATGTCTTGACACTTCCTCCACCGATCAGCAATGTAATGAAATACTGGCTGAACGAAACAATATAAGACATACTCATAGAAGCTAACATCACAGGCATTAACATCGGAAATGTCACTTTGAAAAATGCTTTCCATGGTCCGGCGCCAAGTACTCTTGCCTGCTCTTCGAGTTTATTTCCAACTGCCTCTGTTCCTTCAATCATCAGATGTACTGCATACGGAAGCGAACAAATCGTATGTACTACGACGACTCCGATAACGGTATTGCTCAGTCCCCAGCGTATGAAGGATACTTGGATTCCCATCGCAAATACAGTAGAAGGCACTAAAAATGGTAACATCGAAAGGAAATAAAAGAAGCCTTTTCCTGCAAAATCATACAGCACAAGCGCTCTTGCTGTCATTGTGCCTATCATTACTGACAACACACCTACAACAGCAGAAATAAAAATGCTGGATGCAAACAACTGTATTAATTCTTCTTTTCTTCCAAATACTTCATCTAATGCACGAGTAGAAAAAACCTGTGGCAGGAGATTCGGCCATGCCCACCGTTCTGTAAATACCCAGACGATCATCGTCAGTATCGGAAATAGAATGAGAAATACAAATATCCCAAGCAGGATTTTGCCTAAATAACTGTTACTTTTTTTCATTGTGCTCTTTCTTAGCCTTTCTACGATTTAAAATCTCTGTATTTTTCTGCATCAGCCGAAAATATGCAACTGCACAGATCATGGAAATAATAGTAATAATTCCATTCAACGCCATTGCATACGGACGATTTTCAAGATCCGGATGAATGTACTGTGTATGTGCCAGGATCGGTAATGCTTCCGGGGAGGTCGGTCCCAGTAAAAGCGGAAGCTCATAAGCGCCCAGTGCAAATGTAAAAATGATCAGAAAACTGCTGCCAATCGCTCTTCGGCAAAGTGGCAGTGTAACTTTCATAAATGCCTTCAATCTGGATGCACCCAGATTGATCGCTGCTTCTCCAAGACTTCCATTAATATTGGCCATCAGTGCAATGACAAAATAAATCACAAACGGAATCTCTTTCCACAAATATGCAATAATGACTCCTACACCATTCGTACTGTACAAAAGCTGTACAAAATCCTGCTGTTCTTTAATAAATCCCATTGCACATAAAAGTCTGGCAAGCAGACCATTCTGCGAAAGAATATTCACTACAAACAGTGCAACGACTACATGAGGCACAATGATCGGGAGCTGAATGATCCGCATCCCTTTTCCTTTTGTATCTGTATTCATAACAAGTACCGCACACATTCCGACTCCGATCAGAACTGCCAGAGTTGCTGATGTGACTGCAATATACAAGCTGTAAATGATTGATTTTACAATATCCGGTCTGGATAAGATCTCTTTATAATATTTAAATGTTGGTTCTGTAAGACCAAAAGCCGGAATCACCCCAAGACTTTGGGTGATTCCGGTTGCCAGTCCTGCTATAAATATGATTCCAAGTATAATCTGCGGAACCAACAACGCATATGGTATGAATTTTTTCCACATGTATTCTTTTCCACACTTACTAAATCTTATTTTGCTAAATTATTTGCCGACTACTTCTTCCTGCCAGATCTCTTCGATAACCGGAACAAGCTGTGCAGGCATCTCAGGAAGTCTCTTGGAAAGGAGCTCATCCTGTGCGATAACACCTTTTCCTAAGTCAACATTGTCAAATTCTTTCTTCTGGTCATCAGACAGTTTGTCATAAGATACAACCGGAAGAGTCTTCATCTCTTTGTAACGGCTTGCCTGGATCTCCGGTGACATCATCTCATTGATTGCTACCATTGCTCCGGCTTTGTTAGCAGAGTTTGCTGCGATCGCCATAAAGTTCGTATTACCGATTGTTCCTTTGTCAAACTGGAATGTCTGAGTTGTCTTCGGATAGGTTCCGTTGTCAATTCCTACAGCTGCATCATAAGCGTCATATGTCATATACATAACCAGTTCGCCGTCAGAGTACATCTTCTCACACTTTGTAGAGGAATCCGGGAATGATTTTCCACCGTTCCACAGATATGGATTTAATTTCTTCAGGTAATCCAGTGCTGGCTGAATTGCTTTTTTCACAGTTGCTTTGTCTGCTTTCATATCCATGAACTGCTCGTATCCACCACAGGTTTCATAAATGATATTTCGTACAAATACGCTTCCTGTGAAGTCCGGAAGTTTTGGATAGGTTACTTTTCCTTTGTATTTCTTGCAGAACTCTAAGAATTCTTCTGCATTCTTTGGAGTTTCTTTTGCAACAGCATTGTCTTTCATAAATACAAACTGTGCTTTTCCGTATGGTGCTTCGTATCCTTTGATCGGATATGCAAAATCATAATTTACATCTTCAGACTTGGTGTCAATATATTTTGAGAAGTTAGGAAGCTTGTCTGTAAATGGTCCGTACAGCATGTTTTTCTCTTTTGCTGATTTGAAGTTCTCTCCATTGATCCATATCATGTCGATGTCGCCATCTTTTTTGTTTCCTTCCATTTCTCCGGATAACTGGCTTAAAATCTGGTCGATGTCCATCGGAACACGTTCCATTTTAATGTCGTATTTTTCTTTCATGTCCGGTGCGAATACATCATCCAGCCATTTATTCAGGACTTCATCACCGCCCCATCCATAAAATGTTACGGTTGAGCCTTTGGCTTCCTTTTTCATGTCATCAAATGACATCTCTTCCACTTTCGAATTTTTCTTGTCCGAAGAATCTTTGCTGCTGTTGTTGCTGCATGCTGCAAGTGAAAGTGTCATCGTAGTTGCAAGCAACACTGACAAAAGTTTCTTTTTCATTGTGTCTCTCCCTTTGTATCATATATTTATGTAAATTTTATTTACATACAAAATGTATCTTTCAGAAACTGATGCATCTTCTCCAGAAAATCTGTGTCCAGATATGCGTTCAATTTCTCAAACGTAGACTGGTTAAATAACATTTTCCCAGGCTCTCTGTACTGTACCCATGCCATGGCACACCATGTAATTCCACGCAGGCAAGTGATTCCTGTAAACTGCATGGCACGTTTCTTCAGTCCTGTGACATCGAATCTTCCGGCAACCGCTCTAATATATGTATCGAGGAAATCTAACATCTCCTCTCTTTCTAACAGCACATCCGTCTTCCAGAATGTCGTTGTCGGTGCCAGAAAATGTCCGAGGTCCTGCGCCGGATCGGCATATAACGGTTTTTCCCAGTCTACGAGATAAGTATATCCCTTCTCATCTACAAGAAAATTCGTATTGTTCAATTCTGTATTGACGCAGCACTGGTAAACCGGCTCATTCGGAATGCTTCTTACAATCTCCCAGCCCGTATCCAGCATCTCACGAATCTTTTCTTTCTTCCCTTCTTCACCAAGCGATGATTCCATATATGTCTTCACCATTTCCTCACACTCATCCAAAATCGCTTCCAGCGGATTCTCCGGTGTGATCAGTGTGTGCATACCTTCTTTCGGTATCTTCACACTGTGAATATCTGCAAGACATTCTGCTGCACCACCCAGCCCTTTGTGATAATCCAAAGTTGTTCCAGGCAAAAATTCCATGACCATAATACCATGGTCCAAATACTCCAGACTGCCATCAACATAAAATGGCTTCGGTGTTCTTCCTGAAGATTCCAGAAGTTTCAATGCGTGAAATTCATATTCAATCTGATGTCTTAACTGCATCTGGCTTCCGCAGTTCACGCGGAGCACCAGTTTCTTACCTGTCACCGGATGTGTAAATACATAATTACGGTTATATTCACCCTGCGCCAACATCTCATATCTCTCTGTCACTTCCTCCGAAAGCCCCAATACCTCCCGGTAAAAGGGAAGGCGGATATATTCTTTTAATCCTTTAATGCTATCCATATTTATCTCCTAAATTACAATACATCTATCGCACATCCTTATAGAGACTTGCGATCTTCTCGATCGAAACACCATCCCGATACATCTTGCGTAACCGGTTCATCAGCCACATGAGCTTTAATTTTGGAATGATTCCATCCGGGAAACGTCTGTCCGATGTGTAAATACGATGTCTTGCCATTCCTAAGCGGATACCTTTTTCTTTTAAAGTCAATGAGAACTGATAATCTTCCAGTATCGGCAGTTCTGCAAACATTCCTGCTTCAAAGAACAGCTCTCTTGTCACGAATATACCCTGATCTCCGAACATGACTTTCCGGTCTTTGATCCGGTGATTGGAAATCACGCGGCATGTCCACATAAAGAAATTTTTTGAATGAAATGCGATTCCAAAACATCCTGCCTGATGGTCTTTCATTACATACCGGATCTCCGGTACAAGTGTAACCGGAATTTCGCTGTCACAGTGCAAAAAACATAAAATATCTCCGTGGCTGTTCTTTGCACCGACATTCATCTGTGCTGCCTTTCCTTTGTCCGAATGATATACCGGAAATGTATCTCCCAGCAATTCCAATGTCCGGTCTGTACTTCCACCATCTACAAATATAACTTCACATTTATCTTTCAGGCCTTCCATCTGCCGTTTCATAGCAAGGATCGTTGTCTCTTCATTGTAAATCGGTATAATAATTGATATCTTCGTTGTACGCATCAGGTATTTTCCAGTCTGCGTTTTCTGTAATTTCGAATTCTCCCGCATCTTCTGCCGGAAAGCTATGACATCTTCTTTTCTGTCAATGTCACTTAATTCCCGGATACATCCGACCTGTAATCCGACTTTTTTCAGTCCTGCCAGTGTATTTTCCATCACACTGGCATGTCCATAACTCTGCTTTTCGAATACTTCTTTGTGTGGCTCATTCATTCCAACCAGATAGTAACCGCCGTCTTCCGTTGGTCCGAATACAATATCCTTCGTCTCTAATATACGGAATGCATTTTCCATATCTGTGCTATGAAGTTCCGGGATGTCTGTACCAAATAAAATGCAGGAATCATATCCCATCTTCAGGACATCTTCAATCGCAACATACATCCGCACACCAAGGTCTTCGCCTCTCTGCGGAAAATATTTTGCTTCTTTTCCAAAAATCTTACGGATCTTCTTCTCCTTATCTTCCGGCGTGTAACAGACAAAAATATCTGCTGCCGCCTGCTCACATTCTCTCTCAATATCCTTAAGCAGACAAATATGTATCTGCTCACACTGTTTCGGTGTAAAATACGGCATCAGCCGCGTCTTAGTCTTTCCCGGAACAGGCACTCTTGTAAAGACGATCACCGCCCGTTTATTCTTCATGTTCATTCTCACTCTCTTCCGGCTGTACATAACGTTTTTTGAGGAACGCACCCATTGCAAGCACAACCACTGCGAGTACGACTGCAATTCCGATATATAAAATTCGATTCTCTTTATCTGCCAGTCCGGCTGTTCCTACTGTATACATTGCCGTTCCCGGCAACATAAAAAGGAGGGAACATACGGTGTAGGTCATAAATTTGATATCTGTCACACCATATGCAAAGTTCTGTAAATTATATGGGAACAGAGGCACCAGTCTTGTGATCATTAAGATAAAGATCTCGTTGTTTCCAGATTCATCAAATAACCATTTTTTCAAATATTTGTTCTTCATAGCTGCCGGTTTGATACTGTCTTTCAAGAAAAATCTTCCTGCAATAAATGCAAGCATCGCACCGATTGTTGTTGCTACGGAACATACAATAGTTCCGAGCACCGGTCCGAAGAGAAGTCCGGCTGCAATGGCAAATGTGATTCCCGGCAATGCCAGTACTACACAACCGACAATTGTAAGCCCTACATAGATTGCCAGTGCCACCGGCAGGTTATTGTCTACCATATCGTCTAACATCTTCAGGTTGTTGATATTACCAATATATTTCGACCATCCGAATATATGGTTCAGCACCAGAATTGTTATGATGATTACGACAAAAATAATTAATTTTATATGGTTTTCTTTTTTCTTCTCTTCGTTCATACCGCTACTCTTCCATACCTTTTAACTTTATAACTAGTGTTGGGACAAAACCCCTGCTTATTATTGAATGTAATTGTGTTTCCTTGACTACCAGATCATTTTCACTATTTGATCTTTACTGTTACTGTTTTCTTCTTATTACTTCCGTCAGTTGCTGTTACTGTAATCTTCACTTTTTTGCCTTTTCCGGCTTTCTTGGCAGTTACTTTACCGGAAGATGAAACAGTTGCATATTTTGTATTACTGCTTGTCCATCTGACTGTTTTGTTTGCACCTTTGCTTGCAGTTACTTTTACTTTTAATTTTAAAGTCTTTCCTGCTTTTACAGATTTGGCTCCGGAAATGCTGATCTTTTTCACAATTCCTTTCATAGAAGTGATCGTATAACCGGCTTTCACTTTGCTTCCGTCTTTTGCAGTTGCTGTAATGGTAACTTTCTTACCACCTGAATTTTTCTTTAATGTCACATTGCCATATTTATCTATAGTTGCAACTTTTGTATTGCTGCTCTTCCATGTGACTGCTTTGTTTGTCGCATTGGATGGTGAAACCGCTGCGGTAAGCTTCACTTTCTTTCCTGCTGCGACTTTTTTATAAGAACCTGTAACTTTAACTTTTTTCACTTTTATAGTTGCAGGTTTTAATCTGCGATATGTGTATGTGTAATTGCGGCCGGCATCCCCGATCAGATCTTTATCCCATTTTACTGCCGGGCTGATGACCGGTTCTCCCGCTTTGCTTTTCACTACTTCATATCCCGGGATACTCTTCGGCGCAATGTCAAACTGTTGTACCATTGAGATTGCATAAGCCTCATATTTATCCGGTTTTGCAAGGGCTTTTCCTGTGCCCTCTTCTTTGTAATTTACAGTGACTGTTCGAATGTCTTCTTTATCTGTAAATGCGTATTCTGTCTCTTCTCTGATTCCAGTATTATCTACTCTTAATACTACGGACGGACTTTCCAGGAAATGTTTTCCATCCAGTGCTACCTGAATTGTAAATTTCTTAGGTTCGTCTGTTCTTGTGCCGGCGAATCTTGCCGGAAGGACTTCGATCAGCTGACTGTTTCCATCACCAACTGCTCCGTTCTTATTCATTCCTGCGATTGCAACGAATCGTAAGGTGCCATCTCATTCCGGAATGTCGTACACCGGGAAGATAATTCCATTCTCATCGATGGCACGAACTTTTACTATTTTGGAATCAAGATTTGTTCCATACAGACGAAGAACGGTTTTTAATTCTCCGACCTGTGGGGATACTTTTACTGTAATATCTTTATTGAAATCACCCGTGTTGTCTTTGTTATTACCGGTGATCGTCATTGTTGCCAATGTCTGCTTGGCCGGGTCTGTTCCTTTTGCCAATACAGAAATGATCGCCTTCTTCGCCGGGTTTCCATTGTTTCCTTCGTATACTAACATGCCCTTATACTTTACATTGATCGCATAGGCCATTGTATTGTCTGTCGTATTCTCCGGTACAGTTACTGTCATCTGCAGACCATTCTCTGTCTTTACAACATCAAGCGTTGTTCCGACTGCCGCATCTGTTTCTCCTGCTCCGGTTAAATACGCTTCTACATCCTTTTCAATATCAATCTCATCTACACGTACACCTTTGAGTGTGGCAGTTACTGTTCCACCCTGATAGTCAAGAACCTCTTTACTAAGATCAATCTGGCTGATCGTTGGTTTTGTAGTGATTGACCATGATACTTCTTTGTTATATTTGTTGTCGTCATTTTTTAACGCACCGGCTCCGACATAAAGACCGGAATCCACTCCAAGTTCGTTTTTCGTAAAATCTTCTTTGAAGCGAACGATAAGCTGATTTCCTTCGATGATCACTTCATCTTCATCTGAAACCGTACGGATTTTCTCGAATGTACCGTGCATTTTCGCAATATAGATTTTGCTCTTAACTCTCTCCATATCCGCATATCCAAACTGGATATCTTCCTTGAAGGTTGCTGTGATCACATTGGAACCTGTCTGTGCGATCTGCTCTACTGGAAATTCCACCATATCTCTTGTCTTCTTTTCCAGTAAGACTGTTGTCTCAGCCTGTTCCTCAATTGTTTCCCCGTTTTTGACACCTGCTTTGATCTTTAAGTCAATATCATTCCTCATCGGGTTCTCCGGAACTTCGATGATTGCAGTGTCTTTTTTCACTTCTTTGACTGTAGGCTGTATCTTGTTCGATACAGACATTCCTCCCTCTTTCAAAGTCGCATCAAATTCTACTCCCCAATTTTCGGATGTGAGACCTGTTCCGGTTGCTTTAACCGTAATCGTCCCTCCGTCCTCCGGAAGCGTGTCTGGCGTAGCTTTAACAGCTGTTACTACTGCCTCTTCCTGCGCTGCTTCGTCCTGTGCATGAACAGTGAATCCCTGTCCTGTTCCAGCCAGCATACAGCAGACGAGAGCAACAGAAAGTGCCTTCTTCCATCTGTTGTTTTTCATGTTTTTCCTCCTAAATGACCTGATAGTCTATTATGTAGCGTATCATATTTTCCGGCTTTTCTCTAATTGATAAATTCAATAAATATGGCTTATTTATCATTTATATCAATAAATAAGCCATATTTTATATTTTTGTCGTTTTAATCAATAGATTTTCTATCTGTTTCCTTCTTCATCGATACTTTTCTTAGATTTCCCTTTAATTTTCTTCTTTAATCGCTTTATTTTCTCATTAAGAGCCAGTAGGAATGCCAGTCTCCTGCGCACCCTGCGAAGCGTATATTTTAACTGGTCTCTGTCATTCATCCGTTCCGTTGCTTTACATAGAAGAAAGTCTCCTGCCGACATCGACTTCATTCGCATGAGATCCGCATACATCCATGGTTCTTCTACCATATCTTCTGTCACGTCCTCCAGATCAACCGCACGCATTCCCTCCTCTTTCAGAAAATCATACAATTCTTGATAAGCGGCAAAAGAAGTCTGTATATTCAAAGACCGAAACAATCCTCTTATCATCTTATTGCGAAAACTTTTCTCTACCAACGCAAAATCATCTTGCTTTTTCAACTGTTCCCATGTATAACGATACGATTCAAATGGGCATTTCCATGTCTCTGATGCCTGTGACGTTAAACTTCCTGGATTGTTCATTCTATAATAAGCGAGCTCTTTACTGACCGTTGTAATCCGCTCTGCCTGATACATTGCCTGCATGACAAATGCAGTATCATTTCCCTGCCGGATATCCTGGAATGTAATCTCATTTTCCACAATGAACGCTCTGAGAAGCATTTTATTCCACAGCATGTTCGATGCAAAGCCAAAGATATCCCCCGGTATGTCATATTTATTAAATGGATCTTTCTCCGGCAATTTATCTTTTTGCAGATATCCGCCTGTTTCATATAATTTGCCGTCCCCGCGAAATTCACACACTTCACAGACACAGATGTCTGCCTGGACCTGCTCGGATTTGTGATACAATTCCTCCAGTGCTTTTGGATGAAACCGGTCATCTGCATCCCAGAACACAACATATTTCCCCACTGCACATTCCAAACCTTTGTTTCTTGCAACTCCGGCATTGTGCTTTTCCTGCTCGATCAGATGAATTCTCGGATCATTCTCCATGCGCTCACGAATAATCTTAATGGAGTCATCTTCTGATCCGTCACTGACGCACAGAATCTCAATCTCCCGTAATGTCTGCACTTCTACAGAATCCATCATCTCTTCCAGGTGACTCTGCGCATTATGAAACGGAATGATCACGGATACCTTCGGCACATGCTCTCCCGACTCTTCTCTGACATTATTCACTTGTATCATTTTTTTATCTTCGTTCTTATCTCTGCTCCTGTTCATAAACTCTCCAGCTTTTCTTTCGAATATTCTGATACTTGCGGTATTCTCCCTTCTGGTAAAAATAAAACGCTTTTTTTCCGTCTATTCCCAGTTCGTGAAACCAGGTTTTCTTTAATATCTGATACAGTTCTTTCTTCTTTGGGCCATTCAACGTCTCCAGATTCCAGAGCGAAAAATGCAATGCATAATTGATATAGTCCTGCTCCAGTTCATGATAGAGTCCTCTTTTTTTCAACTCCTCTCGAAGTTCCAGAAGTGCTTCATAAAAGCAGGTCCATGACTGTTCTCTTGTGTTAGACAGCGAATTCTGATTGTCTCTGCGCTGATGGATGAGTACTTCATCCAGAATCTCTATATTCTTTGCGGTCACAATAGCAAGGAAGGTAAATAGCAGATCGTTTGATGTGCGCTGTTCCTGGAAATAAAGCCTCTGTTCCTCTACAAAGCTTCGAAGAAAAAGCTTGTCCCATGTCCATCCGACAAATACTTTGAATACATTATCGGTAAACTGTCGGTAATTCATCGGGCGGTATGGAGGAAGTGCATGCCGCCTGATCGTCCATGTCACACTTTTGTACTCGCCGGTTGTTTCGTAGTATTGATCTGATCCAAACACCAGAAGCTCTGCCCGACTTTCTTTTGCTTTTTTATATGCTTTTTCCAGCATATCCGGTTCAAAGAAATCGTCTCCATCCAGAATGGATAAATATTCTCCTCTTGCAATGCGAAGTCCTGCATTTCTCGCCGCTCCGGCGCCGCCGTTCTCCTGACTGATTATTTGGATACGGCTGTCTTTTTCCGCATATTTTTCAAGAATCTGCTGTGTCCGGTCTTTCGATCCGTCATTTACACATATGATCTCAATCTCTTTTAACGTCTGTCCGATGATACTGTCCAGACATTGCGCAAGATATGTTTCTCCATTATAAACCGGAATGATCACCGATACTTTGCACATTTTATCTGCCTCCACGAAGTTTCTTCTTTAAAAGACTCGGTGCTCCAAGGAGAAGTTTTCCAACACGAAATGTTTTGGAACTCCTGATCTTTTTAATCTCTTGGCGAAGTTCCTGATTTTCTTCTTCCAGCTTCGTAATCTGTTCGAACACCTGCTGATTGATGGTTCTTGGATACACGCACATTTTATAATAATGCTCCGGATCTTGCACTATCCGTTCAATGTTATTCCATGTTTTCTTTGTAAATGTATCCGGATTAACATCTCCTAATGCAATTCCTCTTTTTAATTCCTCACTGAACCGCATCAGATACTCATAGCGGTATTCTTCTGCGATCCGCCAAAGTGTACCGAGGTAATTGTGATATTTTTTAAACCAGTATACATGGCGGAAACGATTCCACAACACTTCATCCCGCATTAAAATATCTTTAATATAGTCATATTCCTGATTAATACAATATACTTTTTCACGGTTATTCACGGATGAATTCGGATTATCTCTGCGATTCATATAATAAGGTGTATCTAAAATCATTGCACGTTTCGCATAGATAAACGTCTGAAACCAGAAGCCATTATCCTGAAAAGATGCTCCTGGTGTCTCATGATGTCTTATTTTATACTGTTCAAGAAAATCTCTTCTGTAAATACCACTCCATGTATTCATAATAAAGCGGATTGCATCCGGTGTTTCACTCGGATTAAACACATGATTGTAATCTTCCGGATTCAAACTCAGATGATTATAATATAATTCTTTATTTCCATTCTCTGCGGTTACAAAACGGTAAAAATCAGCTTTCACAAAATCCAGATTCTGTTCTTTTGCTTTTCTATACAAATCTTCATACATATTTAACGGAACATAATCATCCGGCTCGACAATGCCGATATATTCACCGGATGCCGCATCCAATCCCTGATTCATCGCTTTCCCATAGCCACCATTTTTCTGTGAAATAATGCGGATCCTGTCATCTTTTTTCGCATACTGCTCCAGAATCTGCAGCGAATGATCCGTTGAGCCATCATTAACGCAGAGAATCTCAATCTCTTTCAGTGTCTGATGGATCACGCTCTCCATACATTCTTCCAGATATTCTTCTACATTATAAACCGGTATGATCACCGATACTTTCTTCATATTCCAAGTTCCTCGTTTCTTATTGTTCCTTCGCTTTTTTGAAAAGTTTGCGTATCATACGGATGGGAAATCCAATCACTCTGGCTACACGGTAAGTAGCCGAATATTGGATGCCCGACAGCTTTTTCTGTGTCTTTGTAAGCTCTTTTCTGGTTTCCGCAAGTTCTTTTTTCAGCTTCTTAATCTCCACTCCACGGTCAAATTTCTCTCCATATGTGATCTGAAGTTTACGGTTGATCTCGGATTTTTCCTTATATGTCCGGAACAGTTTTTCCGTGATCCGTGTATGCTCTCTCACCAGCGTCTGGAACTGGATCTTATCCAGCCCCCACAATCCTTCATATGCGTACTTCTGTGCCTCCGGCATCTCGGAATATTGTTTTGCCGCACGCCATAATACAGTATGCATTGTATCATAAAGGACATCTGCCATCTCTTCCGGCATGGAATGGATTTCCAGAAAATGTTCCATCGCCACATAGCTCTTCATCAGTCCGTAAATATGTTCAAAACTGGTCTTTGCCGTCATAATAGAACCCGATCGCACTCTGCGGTGGAAGAATTCCTTCTTCCAATATCCACATCTCTCTGCCATCAGCATTGTCATAAATGTAAAATCAATATCCTCATGCAAAATACCCGGCTGAAAAGCAAAATGATGTTCCTCAAGATACCGGCGTTTAAAAAACTGCATGCCTACATTTGTGCGGTACTCTTTTGTCTTCTGCATCCTTTGAAACATTTCTTTCCCATCACAACAGGCAGGATAGTTGCCCTTTCTCTGGTAATATCCGTCAAATTCGTTGTGCACATCCTCCATGTCTTTCTCTTCAAAGAATGCACAGCCATCGTAGTATAAAACTTCCAAATCATGTTCCTGACATCTTCCGGCAAGCTGTTCCAGTGCCTCCCGTTCCAGCCAGTCATCACTGTCCATAAAATAAATATAATCTCCGGATGCTGCTTTCATTCCTCTGTTTCTTGTCACAGACAATCCGCAGTTTTCCTGTGTATATACAGAAATTCTCTCATCTTCTTCTGCATAATGCTTCAAAATTCCCAGTGTATAATCCGTGGAACCATCATCAATACAGATAATCTCCAACTCTTTTAAAGTCTGTCCTGTAATGCTGTCCAGACTCTCTTCCAGATATTTTTCCACATTATAAGCGGCAATCACAACAGTAACTACCGGATGCGCGGTTGACTTTCCTTCCTTTATGCAACGTATATCTCCATAATTCTGTCTGCGTTCCCGTTCTTTTCTCACCTCTCTGGCATATGGAAGTCCACGCAGATAATTGATATTTTCAGGCATATCGTATTCTTCATCCGCATGCTCCAACAAATGCATATCCAGAAATCTGTCCGAACATAATTTATCGATCACTTTCTGGCGCACCTGTTCCGAATGAAGTGTCCGGAGATTATAAACACAGCCGGATGCCACCATATTGCAGAATCCTATCTCCAGTTCTTCATAAATACCTCTTCTTGTCAGCTCTTTATAAACCGATTCATACGCTTCAAGAAAACAAAGCGGGTTCTGATCCTTTCTGTTCTGCAGGCTTCCACCATAATTGACTCTGTAATATACCAGATCTTCTCTCACAGCCGCCACACGCTCCGCTGCTCCAAGTGCCGTCAATGTAAAATAGACATCATTGCTGTTTGGAAGATTCTGAAACTTAAGTTTCTGCTCCTGAATATATTCTCGCCGGAAAGACTTGTTCCACGGAGCAGGTGTTGTCAGTGTAAACAGTTCCCCTTCCATGGTCTTTCTCGAAAACACTTCCTGTACCGGCAGTAATTTTCTCCAGAGATAACGCGGTACGTGCTCTGATCTCCCTGTCAGATCATCATACTTCCTTGCTCCAAAAAGAATCACGTCCGCATTTGTTTTATTACCTTTTTTGGCAATCTCTTCCACAAGTGTATCTGTGAAAAAATCATCTGCATCCAGAAACAGCAGATATTCGCCTTGCGCACTCTCCATTCCCAGATTCCGTGCTGCTCCGGCGCCTTGATGATCTTGCCTTAGTATCTGCACACGAGGATCCTTTTCTGTATACTCTTTCAAAATGGAAGCCGAGGCATCCGTCGATCCATCATCCACACATATGATTTCTATATTCGGATTCGTCTGTTTAAGAAGCGAATCCAGCGCTTCTCTTAAATAAGGTTCTGTGTTATATACCGGCATAATCACCGATACGTCTGTTTTTCCTACTTTTTTCATCCTCTTATCAATTTTCTCCACATTCTGACCGGGAAGCCTATGCATCTTGCAAGGCGGTATGTTTTACATCCTTTGATTCCGTCAATCTTCTTCTTCAGCTCTCTGTTGATCTGTTTTAATTCTTTAATTTCCACACCACGGTCGAATTTCTCACTATAAGTCTGTTGCAATTTCCTGTTAATCTCCGATTTTTCCTCATAAGTCCGCTGTAACTTTTCCTGAAGCTCCGTTCTTTCACGCACCAATCTGTCTTTCCATTCTTCCAGAAATTGATTCCGTTCTTTTAATTTGTCATTTTCTTTTATTTTTTTAGCCGTTTCATCAAGAAGATGCTGTTCCTGCTCTTTCCAGGTTCTCTCTCTTCTTTGTCTTTCAGCAACCTTTATTCTTTCTTTCAGTCCCGGAAAGCAAGATTCAAATTGAATCCGCTTCTTATCTTCCAAAAGCTCTTCAGACCTCTGCGCCATCCACGGGAGCTGCATATACGCTTCCTTTATTGTTGTATATTTATCATGCCATGTCTCATAATCCAATGTATCCGCTTCGCTTTGTAATTGCTCAAACTTCTTATAAAACATATCAAATATCCCTTGATTTTCTCCCTGCAATTCTTCTCTTAATGTTAGCAGCTGCTCTACACGGCTTTCAAAGGAATATTCTTCTTGCAACACCTGCCACATCTGTTCTACCCGTTCCCGGATTGCAGGATAATCAACCTGTATTTTTTTTGCCTGTTCTACAAATTGTTCTTCATTAGTATAAAACAGTACCGAATCTCCAAATAATTTTTCTATAATATCTATATAATCGGAAAGAACAGGAACTCCACATGCCATTGCTTCCAGTATCCTAGTATTCATGAAGCCATGTTCCGTCATGTCTTCATAATGATCGTTCAATGTAATCTTCGTCTCCCAGTACAATTCCGGCAGCATATAATTAGGAATGTTCTCTGCCATGACTGCATCGGCGTGCTCCGGCAGTAACTTATCCCATCCTTTTCCCCATATCTTAAGCGGGATATGATGCTCCAGCGCCCAAACAACACTTTTTCTTTTAATTCCTCTGGAATTACCTACAAACACCCAGTCATATTTTTTTTCTTTCTCCACTCTTGCCGGGTGAAAGATCTCCATATCTGCACAGATTAACAACTGACGTACCGGAACCTGCACTTTCCTACAGATCTCTTCCAGATACTCTTCTTTTGCGGAACCAATGCAGACCAGGTCATAGGCATTATACTCTTCCACCGTAACTCTGTCCGGATGGCTTAAATTCCACATAATGTAAATGGTATCCGGATCCCTTCTGTCCGGATAATATGCTTCCGGTCCCCGCAATGCAACTACAACATCCGCTGCACCTTCGTTTTCCCATTCATCTCTGGATTCTATAACTGTATATACGCCTGCTCTGTTCAGATATTTTTTTAATGTACAGGCAAAAAAATAGTCAGACCAGTTCTTCTTCGATGCATTATTCGGGAATCCGGCTTTGATGACCCATATTTCTTTTCCGTTCGCCAGTTTTCTTCTATCTTCCATATCTGATTTACCGCTTTCTCCTCTGGATTCTTATTTTAGACACAGTATCTCCATTTTCTATATCTTATTAATTATAGAGAACATTTTCCGGACCGTCTAATTGATTTTTTTTATTATAGGCATTATCTATATGTTGTATTCTTCACATAACTGTTCACAATACTCTTCATCTTCCGTTACTCGCTTTGCGTCATCATACTGTTTCTTTTCTAATAGTAATTTTATCAATTCTACTTGTCTTCGTCCTTCCTCTCTTCCCTCTTCTCTTCCCTCTTCTCTTCCTTTCTCCCTAATCAGTCTTTCGCGTTCCTCTGCTTTCATAAAACTCGCCTCCATCTCATCGCTGGCTTTTATTTGTTGAATTTTATGATGCAAGTCCTTCAGCCGATGGTCACTGTTTTCACGCAATCCTGTATCATTGCTTTCTGTAATATAATGCAGAAAATCCACTAGCTCCGGCTCTACTTCTTCGGCATTTGTTCCGTTCGTGTTAAGGAATATTTTTCTGCAACAAAGTCCATACGGATTCCTCGTTTTCCCGGCAGATTATGTATTACTTTCTGTCCTTCTTTCCAGCGCAGGCTTTTTAATCTTTTTCCTGTTGCAAACTCAATAATTGTCTTACATGTTTCCAAATCTTCTGTTGCAACATCAAACAGGAAATCGTCCATCAAGTTAAGATCTTTCAATGTACGACCTTTCTTCCCACCCTGATTCTTCTGAAGCATTGCATCATTTTCCATATTTATTTTTTCGTTTTTAATCATATGTTTCCTCCTTAAGTATAACGGATTAGTGAAAAATCGTCTACATCTACACAGTCCGTCCTTTTCTATTAATATGCTAGAAAGTAAATTTAGTTTGGATTCTCCTGTTCGACTCGAACCTTTTGAATATGTTTTGATATTCTTTTGATAATGGTTTTTGATTTTTTTGAAATTAAGTACTCTTAGATTTTTATGAATCAACATATGTTGTAGATGTATTTTATCACAGCGGTGCGAAAAAAGCTACAGAAAAATCCGGTGCTTCTCCATAACGCACCGGACTTTTCTGTTTATAATTGAGTAAGGGATCTATTCCATTCATTTATGTAGTTTTTCAGCTCTTATTTATACAGCGGATATTTTTCACAGATTTTGTTAACTTCTGCACGGATCTCATCTGCTTTTGTATCGAAATCTGTAACTGTCATCTTGATCAGTTTTGCAATTGTCTTCATATCTTCTTCTTTCAGTCCACGAGTTGTAACTGCAGGTGTTCCGATACGAACTCCGCTTGTTACAAACGGGCTTGCAGGATCATTCGGTACTGCATTTTTATTAACAGTAATATATACTTCATCCAGACGATTCTGTAATTCTTTTCCTGTAATGTTCATATTCTGAAGATCAACTAAGATCAGATGGTTATCTGTTCCACCACTTACAAGGTTAAATCCTTCTGCTACCATAGCATCTGCAAGTGCTTTTGCATTCTTAACAACCTGCTGCTGATACTCTTTGAATTCTGGTTTCAGAGCCTCTCCGAAACATACAGCTTTTGCAGCGATGATGTGCTCAAGCGGTCCTCCCTGTGTTCCTGGGAAAATAGCTTTGTTAATTGCTTTTGCATGCTCTTCTTTGCAAAGGATCAGTCCACCTCTTGGTCCACGCAGTGTCTTATGTGTTGTTGTTGTTACAACATCTGCATACGGAACCGGGCTCTGGTGAAGTCCTGCTGCCACCAGTCCTGCAATGTGAGCCATATCAACCATCAGATATGCGCCAACTTCTTTTGCGATATCAGCGAAAACATCAAATTTGATCTCTCTTGGATAAGCAGATGCTCCTGCTACGATTAATTTGGGTTTGCATTCATGTGCAATCTTACGAATCTCGTCATAATCCAAAAATCCTTCATCATTTACATTGTAAGGTACAAAATTATATAAGAGTCCTGATAAGTTTACCGGTGAACCATGTGTCAGATGTCCGCCATGTGCCAGGTTCAGTCCCATAACTGTATCACCCGGTTTGATGAGTGCCTGATAAACTGCTGTATTAGCATTTGCTCCGCAATGTGGCTGTACATTTGCGTGCTCTGCACCAAATAACTTTTTCGCACGTTCGATTGCAATATTCTCCAGAATATCTACGTCTTCGCATCCACCATAGTAACGTTTTCCCGGATATCCTTCTGCATATTTGTTTGTTGGAACGGTTCCCATTGCGAGCATAACCGCAGGGCTTACGATATTCTCTGAAGCAATCAGTTCGAGATTTCTTCTCTGTCTTCCAAGTTCCAGCTCCAGTGCTTTTCCAACTTCGTCATCGTACTCTTTGATATAATTTGTTACATCTTCAATTCTGTTCATCTTATTGTCCTCCTTCGATACGCCTGTTTCCCCCAATAAAAAACAGGCAAAAAACCTTTGCTTCATTTACTAAAGATCTTTTGTCTGCCTCTGTCCTTTTACCTGAAAGATTGCTGATCGGTTTTCCCCCATATAACTACCAGTTTACTTCTTCGGTACAATTAAAAATATTGTTCTCCAGAGTGTCGTCCGAATCCATTCCTTTTACCTGAGAGTTTCTGCCTACCCCTTCGGCTCCGTTTCGGATAAAGCCTAGCCCCTGTTCTTTATCCATACGGTATCTCACGAATTCATCTGCCGACTTATCAACTGCTCTTAGTATACACAATGCTTTTGTTTTCGTCAATAATTACAAAATAAGTTATTTTTTTATCAATTTTTTGTGCATTTATTATATCTATCTATAGAGTTATCAATTTTATAGATAATCTATCTGAAAACTTCTTTGATACTGTCATAATGCAGGAAAATGCCTTCTCCGGCAAGATCTTCAATTTCTTTCTTTGTCGCGAAACGGTATCCCGCTGTTTCTTCTTCCTGTAAATGTATATCACTCTCGTCAATATTCAGAACAAAGCGATAAACATCTACAAAGTAATTATCTCCTTCTCCCGGGTTCTCTCTGTGATATGTGAAACAATATCCACCTTCCGCATTCCTTACATCCAGCCCTGTCTCTTCCTTCACTTCGCGTATAACAGCTTCTTCCGAAGTTTCTCCTGCCTGTGCTGCGCCTCCGGATACTTCCCACCATCCCGGTGCCCACGCTTTTGTCATTACACGTTTTGTGATAAGATACGTGTGATCTGGTCTTGCAACTACTCCAAGTACTGTCAGATGATATTCATCATCTTTCAAGCACCAGTCATTTCTCTTCATCGTGCGACCGGTTGGATTTTTGTCTTTGTCATAAATATCCCAAAGTTCCATTCTTCTGCCTCCTTCTTCTGTCTTGATATTACTGTCTGCAGTTTCTCTACCTCATTGCCCCTGTTTATTATACTATAACTGTGCCTGAATTTCCTCTAACATTTCCCGCACTGTTTTTCCATATACCGGATGGCGTTTGTACGGTGCAATTTCGGCCAATGGTTCCAACACAAAGCTTCTTTTGTGCATTTCAACATGTGGAATACAGAGATCATCTTCTTCCAGTACGATGTCATCATACAGCAGAATATCCAGATCCAGTGTTCTCGGTCCCCAGTGTATAATCCGCTCCCTGCCCGCTTCTTTCTCGATCCGGTTTAATTCTTTTAACAATTCTTCCGGATATAATAGCGTCCGCATTTTCAGACATGCATTTAAAAAATCCGGCTGATCTGTCACTCCGTAAGGCTCTGTTACAAGATAAGAAGAAACTTTTTCAACTGTACAAGTAGGAATCTGTCCTATTTTTTCGACTGCTTCATTCAGATAAGTTTCACTGTCACCAATATTAGAGCCAAGTGCGATATATGTTGTATGCCATTCGCGCGAAATCTTCACACTGACTGTTTTCAGCGGAAGTCCTACCGGTGCCCATGGCTTCTTGATCTCCAGATCGATCTTGCAAAGTCCCGATATGCTCTTAAGCATCTCTTCCGCAAGGGTTTCTGCCACCCGTTCTAGCAGTTGGTAGGTATGTTCTTTCATATATTTTGTGATAAATGCACTGACTTCACCGTAATGGATAGATGCCGTCAGATCATCTGTCTTCCCGGCTTTTCTTGTATCTGTATAAAGCACTGCTGACACAAGAAATTTCTGCCCCAGTTTGTTTTCCTCTGGAAATACACCGTGATTGGCAAATACTTCCAGATCTGTAATTTTTATCTGGTCATAATCCTGACTTGTTTTTTTATTTATATATTTCATAATTATTATTCCTCACACCTGTCACTCTTTCTGCCAGTCTGCTTTCCTGTTTGCAAAACTTCATGAGTATTATTGTCCTAATCAGCTACCTGTTTCCCATATTTTACACTTCATGCTCACGCATAATTGCCTGCGTCATGCGGATTGCGCGAAGATTTTTCTGTACATCATGCACACGCACAAACGCACAACCTTTCTGTACACCATATACAGTTGTAACAAGCGTTCCTTCTTCTCTTTCTTCTACCGGAAGATCAAGAGTAAGTCCGATCACAGATTTGCGCGACGTACCGAGAAGTACCGGATAGCCGAGCTTGTTCAGGCATTCCATTTTATCAATGATTTCCAGATTCATCTCATAAGTTTTTCCAAATCCTACACCCGGATCAAGAATAATCTTATCCTCTGAAATACCTGCTTTTTTTGCAAGTGTCACACACTCCTCCATATCTGTCATGAAATCCGTCAGAAAATCTGTATATTCTGCTTTTTCCCGGTTATGCATCAGGCAGCATGCCACATCATACTTTGCAATCACTCCTGCCATCTTCGGGTCGTATTTTAATCCCCAGATGTCATTCACCAGATCAGCACCCGCCTGAAGTGCCGCTTCGGCAACTCTGCTCTTGTAAGTGTCGATGGAAACAGGAACAGCAAACTCCTGTTTCAGTCTTTCGATAACCGGTGTTACTCTTGCAATCTCTTCATTCTCCGTAATCTGTACATGCCCCGGTCTTGTCGATTCGCCCCCTACATCAATGATCGCAGCACCTTCGTCTATCATCTGTTTTGCATGTGCAAGTGCTCTATCCATACCGTTATATTTTCCTCCATCCGAAAATGAATCCGGCGTTACGTTTAAAATTCCCATTACATACGTTTCATTTTTTATATCAAACTCTTTTTTCCCGATGATCATATCTGTATCTCCCTGTTTTTCTTTTCTTCACTCCAGTTACATTCTTTTTTCGCTTGGCAGGCAAAGCAATTTCTGGAACATTTATCACTTTCGTATAAAAGTCTTTCCAACTTTGTCATATCTTTTCGTTCCCTGCGATGCCCACGGATGGCTGTCAAAATTTCTTTTTTTTCTTCTTCCGTATAGGCGACTGCCTCTGGCAGTGAATCCAGAATTTTCTCTGCAATCTGCGCTCCGGCAATCTCGTGCGGAATTTTTTCTTTGTATTGCAATGCTTTTCCGATATCATGTAAAATCGCTGTTGTATACAGCAATTCCTTCGAATATCCAAGATTGTTTTCTAAGTTCCGAATATATGCAATTCTTGCAACATCTAACAAATGTTCCATCTGATGACAGCAGAAGATCCTGTCTCTTTCTTCTTCTCTCAGTTCTTTGTAATACTGCTGATATAACGGATGTCTGAGTACTGTATTTAGTCGTTCCATCTTCTGTTCTTTCTCTGCATGTTTCATTGACTTCATCTTCACCATTTCATCTATTTCCCAAGCATCCGGAAGAACCGCTCTTCCAGAGTCGGATCGGTTTCAAATACGCCTCTTCTTGCAATTGTCACGGTCTGACTTCCCGGCTTTTTAATGCCGCGCATTGTCATACACATATGCTCTGCTTCTACCATAACCATTGCGCCTTTCGGACACATATACTGCATCAGCGCATCGGCAATCTGTCCGGTCAGTTGTTCCTGTAACTGCAGCCTTCTTGCAAACACTTCTACTGTTCGTGCCAGTTTGCTAAGTCCTACAACTTTTCCGTCCGGAATATAAGCGATATGTGCTTTCCCATAAAACGGAAGCAGATGATGTTCACAGGTTGAATAAAATGTGATGTCTTTTTCGATAACCATCTCGCTGCTGTCTACGGTAAATGTTTTTGTCAGATGGACTCCTGCATCTTCGTCCATTCCGCCATAAATTTCCTCGTACATTCTGGCAATTCTGTCCGGTGTATCTTTAAGGCCTTCCCTTGTTACATCCTCTCCCATACCTTCCAGTAATAAACGGACTGCCTGTTCTATTTTCTCATGATCGATCATGTCTCTCTCCCTCTATATTTCTACTATCTGTTTTATTCTATCAAAAATGTTGTTTTCTGCAAATATATCACTTTCATGCTTTATCCCATGTTTCCACAATCTGAATCACATCTCCCAGATAAGATAGAGAACCGCAGGCAATCACAACGGATTTCTGATTCTCTTCTGTCTCTTTTTTTGCATTTCTATATGCAGTCTTCAATGCCTCTTCCAAATCACTATGTGCGTCCGCTTTTTCAAATACAATTACGTTCTCACAATATTTCGCTGCGTCTTCCGCAAGCACTCCTGCCAATAATGTGCGTTCTTCATTCGGAAGATGAATCGCATATACACACTCTGCGTCCGAACACAACAATGCTGTGATCTTTTTATATTCTTTATCTTTAAAAACGCCCATGACCAGGTGGATCCTGTAATTCGGAAAATATCGTCTTATTGATATAGCGAGCTTTTTTGCTGCATCTTCATTGTGTGCGCCATCAACAATCAAAGGGGGATTCTCCCGCAGACTGGTAAATCTTCCCGGCCACTTTGTCTCTGCCACACCAATTTGCACAGCTTCTTCCGGTATTTTGTATCCTTCTTTTCGAAGCGCACAAACTATCTCCAGCGCTGTTGCCAGATTTTCTTTTTGGTATTCACCTGTAAGTCCGCTATGAAGGTTTCCAAAATCCGGTGTTTCTACATCCATTCCTTTGTATGTTTCTTTTTGTATTATCAAAAGTTCCGGTTTTGCCTCCGTAAACGGGCAGCCTGTTCTTTCTGCCTTTTCTTCCAGTATCTTTTTCACTTCCGGCTTCTGTTTTGCAGACACAACTTTACATCCCGATTTAATAATCTCACATTTATCTGCTGCAATTTCTTCGATTGTATTTCCCAAAATCCCAATATGATCCATACTGATTGTTGCAAATGCCGCCAACACAGTTGTCTTTACAATATTCGTTGCATCCAGTCTTCCGCCGAGTCCGGATTCCAGCACAACCAGATCACAGCTTTTTTTCTTAAAATATAAAAAAGCCATTGCCGTCTCAACTTCAAACAGCGTCGGTATCGGTGCACCTGCTGTTTCTAATCCGGCAATCGCTTCTTTTATCTCTTCCGTCAACTCTGTAAGTTCGTTTTCGGAGATCCATTCTCCATCCACCTGAATCTTCTCACGATAGGAGAGCACTGTCGGTGAAACATATCGTCCTGTCCTGTATCCTGCTTTACTTAATATTGTTGAAGTATACGCAAGCACAGATCCTTTTCCGTTTGTTCCGGCAATATGAATGAACTTTAAATCCTCCTGTGGATTCCCCAGTTCCTCAAGCAGTCCCCGAATCGTATCCAAGCCAAGTACACTTCCGTATCTGGACATCGCATCCAGATATACCCTTGCTTCTTTATAAGTCACGTTTCTATTTCCTTTCTGAAATTGTTCTAACCTCTTCATAATAGCACTAACCTTTCATTCTCTCAAGAAAAATCAATGCTCTATAGTATCATTTTTATTAATAAGCACTTTCTCTTTTGTCTATAATTCATATATTTTATCCGTTCCTGTCAGGAATAATCTTAAAAGTTAAGAGGTACAGCAACCATTTTTCATTGTTGCTGTACCTCTTAATATCTCTATGTTATATATCTGCCTTAACCCCAGTTCATTCCTTTTCCTGCTTCCAGAGCCTTGTCGTAAATAACTTTTGCTGCCACCAGATCCTGTGCCGCTACGCCAACTGTTTCATAAACAATGATTTCATCATCATTTTCTCTTCCTTTTATTGTACCGTTTATTACATCACCAAGGCTTCCAAGTATATCCTTTTCTGAAATGATACCGTCCTTTATCGGAATCAATAAATCTCCGGTCTCAGAAAGCGCCGCCTCTTTGGAATCGCAGATGATTTTAGATGCTCTTGGAAGGATCGCCGGATCCATTTCATGCTTATGTGGCTCATAAGTGCCGACACAACTGATCGTTGCTCCGGCTTTGACTTTTGTCCCATCAAATACCGGCTTTGCCGATGGAGTAACGGTAATGATTAGATCTGCATCTTCTATACATGCATCTGAATTTTCTGCTGCTATAATCTTTGCCCCATAATCGGCTAACTCTTTCTGCATCTGTTCGGCAAATACCTGGCATCTTTCTGCATTGAGATCATAGATTTTTACTTCATCCAGCTTTCTTGCTGCAAGCATCGCCTCTAGCTGTGTCGCTGCCTGGCCTCCGGTTCCGATCATTGCTCCTTTTTTGCACTCTTTTTTTGCAAGCAGATCAAATGCTGCACCGGAAGACGCACCCGTCCTGAGCTGTGTAACATAAGTTCCATCCAGCAATGCGATCACGTATCCGTCTTTTCCGTCAATCAACATCACCTGTGCCGGTGATGTCATTTTCCCATTATCCACATTGTGTGGGAAAATGTCGATTACCTTCATAGCTGCCGCATCTAATTCCGGCGCATATGCAGGCATAAACAAAAATGCTCCATCATATTTGCCGTCAATAACTGTACGCAGAGGCGTTTTTACTGTTCCGTCAACTGTCATTTTAAACGCAGTTTTGTCTGCCTCGATCATATCTTTCATTGTAACTACACTTTTAATATCTTCTCTTGAAAGTAATAACATACTCTTCCTCCTTTTTCTCTATTCATGATGATATCCATAATCTGCATCCAGTGCCCATGGCTGCATAGCTCCGCCCTCTTCGGCCGGTCTGCAGTTCTGTGCATAAATATTCAATACACCCTTCTGCTGTTTTAACGGTGGACGTACCCAGGATTTCTTTCTTTCGGCAAGTTCCTCGTCTGAAACAAGTAAATTTACCGTTCCTCCTGCAATATCCATTTCAATTTTGTCTCCGTTTTTAATCAACGCGATCACGCCTCCGTCATACGCCTCCGGAGAAACATGTCCGACAATTGCTCCATAATTGAATCCTGAAAACCTTGCATCTGTGATCAGTCCGACTTTCTTGTCCAGCCCAAGCCCGATCAACGCATCAATACTAAGCATCAGTTCCTTCATACCCGGTGCACCTTTACAGCCTTCATAGCGGATGACCAGAATGTCTCCCGGAACGATCTCACCATCCATAATTGCTTTATAAGCATCCTGGTCGCATTCGTATACTTTTGCCGCGCCTTTGATGTATTTTACTTCTTCATATACAGCCGTTGGACGTACGATCGATCCTGCCGGGGAAATATTTCCGCGTAAAATCTTAAGGCCCGGTTCTTTTGCAACCGGATCTTCCAGCGAGTGAATCACTTTATTTGGCTCGCCTTTCACTGTTTCCAGCAATTCTCTCCATGTATTTCCATAAATTGTAGGAGCTTCTGTATGTAATTTACTCTCCAGTTGTTTCATTACATTTTTCACGCCGCCGGCATAATGAAAATCAACAACCGTATATGGTCCGCTTGGAATAACCGCGTTAATACAATAAATTTCTTTCGCATATTTTTCAAAATCTGCCAATGTAATTTTAATTCCTAGTTCATATGCATATGCCAGAATATGAAGTACCGCATTCGTAGATCCGGCAACTGCCATATCAAACATGATTGCATTTTCCAATACTTCTTTTGTAATGAGATCCTTCGGCGTTCTTCCGGATTTTGCAAGCTGAACCATGTATTTTCCTGCTGTTCTTGCCGCACGGAGTCTCGCATTATCGGATGCCGGAATTGTTGAAGTACCCGGCATTACCAGATTCAGGACTTCTCCAAGCATCTGCATCGTGTTCGCAGTTCCCATAGAAGGACAGGCTCCAAAAGACGGACATACACACTCTTCCATGTCAAAGAGTTCCTCTTCCGATGCGCCAGAAAATCTTGCTGCGTCCAGATCTGCTTCTACAACCGTCTGTCCACAATGATTTCCTGCCTGCATCGAACCACCTGTCACAACCATCGCCGGAATATCTAGCCGGCATGCTGCCAGATAACATCCCGCAATAATCAGGTCACAGGATGCGACACAACAGATTGCATCAAAATTATGTACTCTCGATACAAACTCTATCGACATCGCAACAATGTCACGGCCGACCTGTTCATATTTCATCTCATCTGCGCCATTTGCCATATTTCCACATGTTGCCGGGATTCCAAATTCTACCGGGATTCCGCCCGCTGCCCAGATGCCTTCCTTAACAGCCTCTGTCACCTGTCTTAAATGTGCTGTTCCCGGCGAACCAGCCATATAAGAATTTGGCACGCCGATATGTGGCTTTTTGCGAATGTCCTCATCTGAATACCCTGCTGCCTTCATCATAACACGTCGATGTGCCGCCTGCGCTCCGTTCCAATAGCTCTCTCCCATCTTACAACCTCCTTATTTTATAATTCCTGTAGATTGTTCTATGCCATGCACTTTTCTAATCTTGTCTACCGTTTTCCTATTTCTTACATCATATGTCATTTTTTTAACATTGGATAGAACAGGAAATTGATAGTTATGTTCATTTTTTCTGAACGATACCAGACATCGAAAGATTTTAAGATTACATTCACATTATCTGATGGATATATGCACTTTTTCTTATATACACTGCCGCTCATCTATTGCATAACTTTTCAAATTTTACTAAAATATAAGATGCCAGAGTCAAAAGCCTAAAACTACGAATTGTGGTAGTACGAAGTACGGAACAATTCGTATGGCATCTTTTGACCCTGACATCATACAGGTAAACAAGTGACAGCACCGGAGGCTGATATCCATGTCAAAAATCAATATAATTTTAGATGTATATGAAACACATAGTATTTCCAAAACGGCAGGCAGACTGAAATACACACAGTCGGCTGTCAGCCAGGCAATCCGTAATTATGAAAAAGAAATCGGAGTGACTTTATTCAAACGTTCTAAAACCGGTATGTCTCCACTTACCGGAACAGACAGCATTTTTGAAGAATTAAAGAAAATTCGGGCTTCCGAAAATCATATTGAACAGATTGCAGCACATATCAATGGATTAGAAAGCGGGTTGATCCGCATTGGTACTATCCAGAGTATTTCTTACCACTGGTTACCCGGAATTTTAAAAAAATTTACAGATGAATATCCGAATATCACGTTCAACCTCTATGTCGGCGGTTTTCAGGAATTGAGTGCAAAATTAAAAGAAGGAAAACTGGACTGTATTTTTACTTCAAAATATATTATGGGGAACCTTCCCTGTATAACGTTAGGTAAGGATGAATTAATGCTTGTTACATCAAAAGATCATCCACTTGCCAATAAATTTTCCGTTTCTCTTTCCGATGTGAACGGTCAGGACTTTATTATGTCCGCGGATAATACCGACTATGAAACCGGAGAACTGTTCCGCATCCATCAGATTCAGCCAAATGTCCGTTTTCACATCAACGAAGATTATACCGTAGTCAAAATGGTGGAGCAGGGGTTTGGCATCGCCATTCTCCCAAAGCTTCTTCTGCTCCATATTCCTTTTGATGTATGTGTACGTCCATTTACAGAACATTGCAAACGAATTCTTGTTGTGGCACATTCTCCATCGGCAGAGCCGACTCCGGCTTTGAAGCAGTTCATGGAATTTGCCGCACTCTGGAGCCAGGAACACCAGCTTCTTATATAATACACTGCCGGCGGTGGTCTTCTCGTACTGTTTTATCCAGTCCTAATTTCATCTACTGTAATCAGTTATCCTGTACCAGTCCTGCGATTACACAGACCATCTTATCTAACTGTATCGGCTTGGAAATATGTGCCTTCATTCCTGCTTCTTTACTCTTGCGGATATCTTCTGCAAATGCATTTGCTGTATTGCTGTGAAATGCTCTTGCAAACCCTTTCAGTTCAATAACTGCTGATATGATTCCAACACATTTTCCATCTTTAAATATAGGATTCGACAGCATGATGATCTGCGTCTTGTCGTCTTTCAATGATGTTCTGCGCTCCGATACTGTGAAACCCTTTTTAACACGATCCCTGAACGAATACTTCGGCAGCAACTTAAAGGTTTCTCCATTTGTCCGCACGCCACTCTCATCCGGAAAACAGATCTCCCAGTGCGTGTAGGCATTTTCCGCACTGGATGCGTTCATAATCTTTAAGATCTCCTGCTGGTTCTTCTGATGCTCCGGGAGCAGATCTCTTAGAAATGCTATGGCAGCCTGAATATTTATCTATAGTTAGAGTCAGTATACCCTGTCAGACGCCGGTTCGCAAGAAGGCTTTATACTTTATCATTCACCTTTTCTTCCGCGCGCATTGCCTTTAAAACAGCATCTTTGATGCACTGCGCATAAGCTTCTGCCCCTTTCGGAAGCAAATGTGTATCGTCCTGGTCAAAATATTCCGGATGATCTGCACTTGCCGTATACCAGTCGATCAGATAGGTATGCTCGTGTTCTTTGACAAACTTGCGGATTTCTTCATTATTAGAACTCTCAAAATCTTCCTTCGGAGCATGGACAGTGGTCAGGAACAGTGGTTTGTCTCCGACTTTCTGTCTTATTCGTCCAAGTGTATCGTACATTGGACCATTTGTTCCAAGTGCAAAGATCACGCCATCGCCGTCCCATTTCTTCTGTGTCTGGTATTCGTCAAATACTTTCACTCCTGTCAGGGTAGAACGTCCGATCTTCGTATCGCTGATACTGTTTGGAAGTACTTTGTAAAAATAATCTGTTACATCTACAGTAATGGAATCACCGATCAGCAGCATCTGTACATTTTTCAGCAGTTCTTCATCCGTCATTGTACTCTTGCTGGTCTTTGCTGTCTTTTTTGCTTTCTGTTCTTTTAGTTTCTGATTCGTCAGCTTTGTTACTTCAGTTGCTTTCTTTTCACGCTTTGCTACCGTATCCAGTGTTGTCTTCTTCGGAACAAATGCAATACATAAGCTTAATGCAAGTCCTGTGGCTAATACTGCTGCCATCGCCTTAAGACTTCTCCGTGCCACCTGGATCTGTCTGTGACGTTCTCTTCTGTTATGCGGTCTGCTGTTGATGATTCCGATATATTCTCCGATGATCCCATGACGGACCGGTGTCTCAATAAAACGATAGGAAAGTTCTGCAAACCCCACACTTAAGACTACTTCTAAAATCACAATCCACCATGCCGCTCTCTTTCCGCCGCTCATCAGCACAATAATCGGATAGTGCCACAGATAAATACTGTAAGAGCGGTCTCCGATCCATTTCAGTATGCTGGAGTCTAATATTATATTTAAAAGGCTTCTGCTTACTGTCACTGCATATACGACAAATGCCACCAGGACAGATACGATTGCCTGACCTCCATAATATAAGAAACTGCTGTAGGAGCTGATGAGCATCATCATTCCGATCAGGATCAATACAGAAATACTTCCGATCACTGCCCATAGTTTTACCTGCAGCTTTACCTTTATAATATGATATTCCTTCTGGATCGCAGCCAACGCCCCGATCAGAAGAGAAAATGCTCTTGTGTCTGTTCCATAATATACGCGGCTCGGATCTCCGTCCGGGCTGTAGAGTACGCCCATCAATACTACTGAGATCATCGCAAGCACTGCTGTGACTGCCGCAAATACTTTTCCTCTGTTTCTTGCCTTCGATAACAGAATCAAAAGGATTGGATAAATCAAATAAAACTGTGTCTCAATCGCCAATGACCAGCAGTGGGTAAATGGAGAAGGCGCTCCTGCATTTTCAAAATAGGATACTTTTCTGAAAATCTGCCACCAGTTGTTATACCCAAACACTGCGGATAACAAATCATTACAACCTTTCGTAAATACAACTCGGTTCACGACTGCGCTGACGAAGATCATCACAACTGCCATGGAGAGTACTGCCGGCAGCAGTCTTCGGATTCGCCGCAGCCAGAAGTTCTTCAGATCTACGCCGCCGCTTTCTTCTATCTCATTTATCAGAATTCCTGTGATCAAGTAGCCGGATATTACAAAAAATACGGTTACTCCCAATAACCCGCTCTTCGCAAATGGCATCTTCAGATGATATGCCAGAACCATGATTACAGCAAGTGCCCTTAATCCGTCAATTTCTTTGATATACTTTCTCTTTTTCTGTATTTTCTTTTCCATTTTCTTTTCCTCATTCGTATGCTGTCTTTCGTATGTTGTCGTTTTATCTATTGATTATAACATATGCTCCTTCCTCTGCGCTTTCTTAAATAGTTAATATTTCTTTAAGTTTTCTTATTATAATACTTCTATTTCTCCGAATGCTTTCAGAAACTGTTTCTTGCCATATCCCGGAAATTCCACTTCTATCGTCATATTATCTTCTGATGTGATGATGCCTTCACCGTACTTTGGATGTCTGCCTCTCCGTACAACCCGCTCTTCTGTATTTGTATGTCTTTCTTCTTGTTTTACAGACTCTGTTTCTGTCTGTCTTTCTTCTTGTTTTACAGGCTCCGTTTCTGCCATATTTTTCTCCGCAGATTTTCTCCTTATCGTTTCTACTGCCTGCCGTCTTAAACTCTGTAAATTTGCTTTTCGCTCTTCGCTTCCCGGTTTTTCTTCCCAGTCAAGCAGATGCTCCGGCAGACGCTTCAGATATCTGCTCGGTGCTTCAAACACACCGGGAATTGTCGGATTCGTGTAATAAGATAATTCCAGATTCTTTCTCGCACGGGTAAGCCCTACAAAAAACAGACGCATCTCCTCTTCTTCCTGCTCCATACCGGTGCACCGAAGGGGAATCAGTCCCTGATTCAATCCGACAATAAATACATAATCGAATTCCAGACCTTTTGATGCATGCAACGTCATAAAATGTAGTACTTCTCCTTCTTTTCCGACATTGGAAAATGTAACTGGCAATTCCGCTCTTTCAAATACCTTTTCCAAAATCTCCGCCTGCTTCTGCACACGGTAAAAAACTGCGATCTGGCTGTATGGCAGACCATCTTCGTGAAGTTTCCGGATTCGTTCTGTCAGATATTCTGCCTCTATAAACGGATCATAATGATTCTTTATCAGAATCTTATCACCTTTCACACCGCTGCCCTCAATCTTTCCTCCAAATTGCAGAAAACGGTTCGCAGCTTCCAGAATCACATCACTTGAACGATAATTGACCGGCAGGGAAAGTTCTTTTGCTTCAAACCGGTGCTTGATCATGAAGAACATATTCGGTGCGGTTCCTCTCCAGCTGTAGATCACCTGATTCGGATCTCCTACTGCGAAAAACCGGGTCTGTGCATCTTTCAGTGCTTCGATAAAATCCAGCTGCTTCTGGTCGCTATCCTGCACTTCATCTACAATAATCCACTGAAGTCCCAACTCTTTTCTGTGTTCCTCTGCACATTTCGTTCCCTCACGGATAAGATCTGCGAAAGACATCTTGTTCTCCTGACGTTTCTTTCGATCAAGAAGCGGAAATACCCGGAACAGGTCATCCTTATATTTTCCCTTTGGTTTTCCCTGCAGATATGCTTCATAGTCATTCTCCAGTCTCGCCTGCAGACGGTTCTTATACTTGATCTTATATCCGTTCGCATCTGCAAGGTCAAGCAGCATCTGCAGCTCTTCTTCCGGTTCTATCACTTCAAATTCACGATTCCAGTCGGTTGTCTCATTCTGATTCACTGCTCTATCTGTGCCTTCGACTGTACATTTTTCAGGAAGATACTTACAGAGAAGCTGTCTTGCTACACTGTGGAATGTGCCGAATCCCCACATAGATTTTTCAATACCCAGCCGCTCCGCGATCTCGTCCGCTGCCTTATTCGTAAATGTAAGCACCATCATTTTCTCATAAGGAACAAGCCTCTCCTCATGCAGATAGCGTACTTTTTCCGTCAATACTGTCGTCTTGCCACTGCCGACATTCGCATTCACAAGACATGCCGGGCTTTCATCTAATACGGCTTCTTTCTGGTAACTATTCAGTCTTTTTCTTTCCAAGCTGTTCATCATATTTCCTTTGCAGGCGGGCTTTCTTTCGTTCCCGCTTTTTCTCTTCCTTCTCTCCCTGCCTGTTTTCAAGAATAACTTCTATCTTCATATCACCCGGACAGATTGCATAGTATCTGAGAATATTCTCCAGGCTCTTCCGATTCTCTGCTTCCTGTATCCATCCGGCATAAAATGCATTCTCCACAGTAAGAATCAGTTTGTGCTCTTCTACACACACTGCTTTTACTGTTCTAAGGAAACGACCGCCGCTTTCCCCGTTTTTCAGAACTGCCGCACAGAAACTCTGCCATTTCTCCGGCAATTCAAAAAAGGAAAATTCTTTCGTTATTGCAGGATGTGGCTCTTTTATGTTCTTACGCACATACTCCGGTGCTTCTGTCTCTTCCAGAAGATTCTCAAGTCCCCAGAGTATCATTCCTTTATCCAGCGTGTAATCGCCCACGCATGCTGGGCAGCCGTCTTCACATGGACAACCTTTCACCATCCTGATCGCATTGTACAGGATCTCCGGCACCAGTCCATAGATCTTCTCCGAATACCCAAGACCGCCTTCGTATTTATCATAAATAAAAAGAGAGACTTTTTCATGATAATAATCATCCGGGATCGTCGCATTGTTCGACACCGCAACATCTATATCATCACGCTCTGTCATCGTAATCATCATAGATGCATTCTTTATCGCATATTTCATTCCTTCAAAATGGTCATTAAGTATATACTGCCCCTGACGGTTCGGAACCAGCAGACTCCGGTAAGCACGCACTACATTCTCCGGCAGTGTGATCCATGCACTTTCTGTGTCGTAGTCTTTCTTTAAAGGCTGAGTCAGTGTTACATAGCCAAGATTCTGGTGATTGTGAAACTGTAATTTCTGGAACATGGAAATCACTTCATTGACATTCACATCCCCAAAATGAAGTTTTGTCCTCTTATATTCCTCTTCTTCAAAGCATCGTAAAATGCGCGTCTCTTTTGTTCCTGACGGGACTGTGTAATAATTTCCATCAAAATCAACTACCTCTGCGGTTCTTCCGACCAGATCCATCTTCACAACTTCATACAGTGTTCCCTCATGCATATAAACTGCACCTGGGTGGATCTCATGATACGCCTGCAATTCATCCATCTCCGTGATCTCATGTCCGTCTTTCTTTGCAAGAAGTTTGAATCTCGTCTTGTCCATATTGCGGAGGCTGTAGTCACCTGCCGGATATGCCGGTCCTGCCCATATGAACCGTCCTCCAAGGCTCTTCACTTCTCCTGCACTTAAAAGAACCGGAATCATCTCTCCCAGATCCGGGAACAGTGCAATATCATCCAGCGACAATGGTAGTTCTGCTGCCGCCGCACGCAGATGCGCCAGCTCAATGAGAAGATTGTCCGGATCAACGATTGCATTCTCACTCTCATTTGAGAAAAGCCATTCCGGATCAATTGCAATATACTGGTCAAAGGGGCGGTTCTCCAAAAGAAGGTAGTTGACGCAGGAGACACCACTTCTTCCGGCACGTCCGCTCTGCTGCCAGAACGAAGCTCTTGTTCCCGGATAGCCAACGATCACGGTCGTATCCAGCTTACCGATGTCAATTCCAAGTTCCAGCGCATTGGTGGATACCAGCCCAGCCAGTTCTCCATGTGTCATCTTTCGTTCAATCTCTCTTCTCTCAAGTGGCGTATAACCACTCCGGTATCCGGCAATCAACTCCTCCGGCTGTTTTCCTGCTCTTCCGAATGCGCCAAGAAATCCTGCAGCACTCATCTTATCTCTGGCTTCTTTTAAAATGACTTCCACATTCCTTCTGGAACGTCCGAATGCAATGAAGTGTCTGTCTTCTGCCACAAGATTCGGGATTAATTTTGCCGCTACTGCCGATGCCGCGATTCGTCCATATACTTTATCATTCTTTCCTTTGATCTCCGGCGGCTGGACAATCTGATAGATTTTATCCGGTGCCGGAGCACCGTTCCGGTCGATCAGCGAAAACGGTACACCACAGATCTTCTCTGCAAGCTCTATCGGATTGGCAATCGTCGCAGAGCTACAGAGAAACTGCGGTTCTGAGCGGTAATATGTGCAGATCCGGTGAAGTCTCCGGAAAATATTCGACAAATGCGCTCCAAACGCTCCGCGGTAAGAATGTAATTCATCAATAACAATATATTTAAGATTTGCGAAAATCGTATCAAACCCGTAATTGCTGTGATTTGGTAAAAAAGCTCCATTTAACATCTCCGGGTTCGTCAGGATAATATTTGCGCTCTGTCTGATTCTCGTACGCTCTGCCGGTTTCGTATCTCCATCGTATACCCCGGCAGATATCTTCCCGTCACCGAAAAACTCAATCGCCGGCTGCAGGGCACGATACTGGTCGCTTGCCAGTGCCTTCGTCGGGTAAACAAAAATCGCTCTCGCCAGCGGATTCTCAAGAATCTCCTGCAAAACCGGAAGCAGAAATGCCAGCGTCTTACCACTCGCCGTTGAAGTTGTGATCACGACATTCTTTCCCGCTTCCGCAGTTTTGAACATCTCCACCTGATGCGAATAAAGCTGCTGATATCCGTTCTCTTTAAGATAATCTCTCAGCTCATCCTTAAGCGATTCTGGATATGCTTCACAAACCGCCTCTTTTGCCGGTATCTTTCTTGTATGAATAATATAATCTCTGAATTCTTCTGTCATGTATTTCCAGCCCTCTGTCCTCGAACATATATTCGCATTTAAGTATAGCACAGAACTGTTGTTCTTGCCACATTATTTTCTTCCAATAATGCGCAGAGTAAATGCCACACACCGGAAGCACTGTAATTCCATCGGAATTCCCACAATCGTAATGCACCAGATGCAGCTGATGGCAAGCCATAAAAGCCCCATTAAAATGCCACCTAATAATAATCATAAAATATTTCCTAATTTCTTCGATTCGTTCGAGAAAATCTCTGTGTCTTCCGTCTCTTCTTATGAAATGATCCATTCGCCTGATTCATTTCCCATGCGTGTTCCTTTCTTTGTGGTTTTAATATCCTACTATTTCTTATGATTGACAATATATATTCCGGTGCAGACCAAAAGTAAAGCCACCAGACTTCCAATATTAAATGCCTGACGTACCTCTCCTAATATCAGCGCAGATAATATCACACTGCATAATGGATTCACAAACCCGAAAATCGCAACTTTTGAGACATCATTCCATGCAAGAAGCACCGACCAGAGCGTATATGCAACCGCCGAAACCATTGCAAGATAGAAAATAATTGCTACACCGCCAATCGTGACATTTCCAAGGTGTCCGCCCATTCCGGTGCCGATCAATGTCAGCACGATTCCGCCCATTGTAAACTGTGTTCCGCTTAATATTACCGGAGAAACTTTTCTTGAAAATATATTGATCAATACGGTAGAAATTCCATAGGAAAGCTGTGCGATCAGAATAAACCCTTCACCAGTCAGCTTAAATCCCATGTCCAGAGAATTTCCCATGATGTTGATCACAACAACTCCGGCAAATCCCAGTATGCAGCCTGCTGATTTTCGTACCGTCATACGTTCATTTCTAAATACCAGACAGGATAGCAAAATTGCAATAAAATTGCCAAGTCCGGTAATAATGCCACCTTTCACACCTGATGTATTTGCAACACCTATGTAAAAGAAAAAATACTGTCCGACTGTCTGCGCCAGGCAAACCGGTATCGCGTATTTCAGGACTTCTTTATCAGGAAACATCACCTTTTTCTCTCTTATTGATGTAAATGCCAGAACCAGCAGTCCCGCCAGCGTAAACCGTATTCCGGCAAAGACAATCTGGCTTGCCGTATCTGCTGAATCCATCTGCATAAGGTGATATCCTGTTTTTATCATTGGTATTGCACTGCCCCATAAAATGCAGCAAACGCAGGCAAGAAGCGCCACGATGCCGGTTCTGGTTAATGTGCTTTGTTTTTGCGTCATTAGTTTATACTCTCTTTCCTGTTGTATGATATAAATTGCTATTTTCTGTTATTCACTATTATAAACTACTATCGCTTTCAAAGAAAACATTTTGTAAAACATTTCCTAACAAAAAACTGATGCCCCATAAATATGAAGTATCAGTTTTCTTATTCATAAGAGTTCTGAATAGTTATTATTTATAATATCTTACTCAAAAATTCTTTCAGTCTCTCATCTTTTGGATTACTGAAAAATTCCTCCGGTTCTGCCTGTTCTTTGATCTTGCCTTCATCGATGAACACAACTCGTGTTCCAACTTCTCTGGCAAATCCCATCTCATGTGTGACAACGACCATTGTCATTCCTTCTCTCGCGAGCTGCTTCATGAGATCCAGAACTTCTCCAACCATCTCCGGATCAAGTGCGGAAGTCGGTTCATCGAAAAGCATCACTTCCGGATCCATCGCCAGTGATCTTACAATGGCAATTCGCTGTTTCTGTCCACCGGATAACTGCTCCGGGTAAGCATTTGCTTTGTCAGCAAGTCCTACTCGTTCCAGTAACTCATCCGCTCTTTTATCAGCTTCTTCTTTTGTCATTTTTTTCAGTGTGACCGGAGCCAGCGTAATATTTTCACGGATCGTCTTGTGTGGAAACAGATTAAAATGCTGGAATACCATTCCCATCTTCTGTCTGTGCAGGTCGATATTGGTCTTCGGATCTGTAATCTCATCTCCGTCAAAAATGATCGAACCGCTTGTTGGCTGCTCCAGAAGATTTAAAGAACGGAGAAATGTAGATTTACCGGAACCGGATGGCCCGATAACTACAACCACTTCACCTTTTTTAATATCTGTTGAGATACCGTTGAGTACATTATTTTTTCCAAATGATTTATGCAGGTCTTTGACCTGGATCATTGTATCCTTATTATCGCTCACTGTTTCTCAACCTCCTTTCCAGCTTATTCATAAAGAATGTCAGCAGCATAACAAGTGCCAGATAAATGACTGCTGCCGCCAGAAGAGGCATAAATGCATCGAATGTACGGCTCTGAATGATCATTGCCGCCTTTGTCAAATCCTGCTCCCCGATATAACCGATGATTGCTGTCTCTTTGATCAGCACGATCATCTCATTTACCAGCGCCGGAAGCACATTTTTAAATGCCTGCGGAACAATGATCAGACGCATTGTCTGTGCATAATTAAGTCCCAGGCTTCGTCCTGCTTCTGTCTGTCCGATTGGAATAGACATAATACCGGAACGCACAATCTCTGCAACATATGCACCGGAATTAATACCAAAGGCAATACCACCGATGATAATGGAATCCAGTGAAGAAGAGCCGAACACAACCAGATACATGATCAAGATCTGGATCATCGTCGGTGTTCCACGGATCACTGTCAGGTACACTTTACAGATTGCATTTAATATCTTTAATTTGTTTGTCTTATCATGGTAAGAACGAATGATCGCTACAATAAAACCAATGATAACACCTAAAAGCAAAGCCTCTAAGGTGACAATAATTGTCACCTTGAGACCGCTCACAAGACCGAGCCAACGGTCATCCTTTATAAAGTTCGCATAAAACTTTGCTGAAAAATCTGCCATGATTACTCCTATTTCTTAACAATCACTACCTGTGAAGCGTTAGCATATGTATCTGTGAAATCGGCATTTTCTTTTCTCTCATCTGTTACTGTCATACCTGCTGCACCGAAATCAGCTTTTCCTGCTGCAACTGCCGGGAGAATAGAATCAAATTCCATATCTTCTACTTTTAATTTGTATCCCATCTTATCGCAGATTGCCTGTGACATATCAACATCGATACCTACAATAGCATCTCCTTCGTGATATTCATATGGTTCAAACTCAGCATTTGTTGCCATTACAAGTGTTCCTTTGGAAGTATCTGTTCCTTCCGGAGTTTTGTACTGATATTTACCTGCATCATCACCGATGTAGTTACCGATGATCTTATCAACTGTTCCGTCTTTTTGCAGTTCTTCTAATGCTGCATTCATTTCTTTTAACAGTTTGGAATTACCTTTTTTCACGCAGATTGCATACTGCTCATCATCAAAGATACCGTCAATGATCTTCAAATTGTCATTCTTCTCAACAAACTTCTTAGCCGGCTGAGCGTCGATAACAACACAGTCTAATTTCCCAGATTCCAGAGCCTGTACTGCTGCTGCACCCTTTGGATAACGTTTCATCTGTGTATCTTTCTTTACGATCTTAGAACTCTCCAGATCTCCGGTTGTTCCCTGCTGAACACCAATTGTAAGATCTTTCAGATCTTCTGCTTTTGTTACTTCTACTTTTTTGTCTTCGCTTTTCTTGTCACTTCCGCATGCTGCAAGTGAAAATACACAGGCAGCTACTAAAACAACACTTACTAACTTCTTGAACTTCATATTTCTTCCTCCTAAAATGATCTTTCTCATTCATACAACTTGTATCGTATTAAACAAGATTCTGTATAATCATACAGCTATAACCTTCATTTTACCATGTTTCAAATAAAAGGCAAGTATTTTTATGCAAGAAATGCTTTTACAACCGTCATAATTATGATGATTGCACCGAGAATGATACGGTAATATCCAAATACTTTGAAGTCATTCTTCTTAATATAATTCATTAAGAACTTGATCGCTACGATGGACAGTCCGAAGGATACGATACATCCGAGCATCAGATAGCCAAACTCAGCTCCTGTAAATGCAAATCCAAATTTGACAAGCTTCAGTAAACTTGCTCCGAACATAACCGGAATTGCAAGGAAAAATGTAAATTCTGCTGCCACTTCTCTGGACACACCGATTAGCAATGCTCCGACGATTGTTGCACCGGATCTGGATGTCCCCGGAATCAGTGCAAGCATCTGGAAGGCACCGATCCAGAGCAACATACGGATATCCAGTTCTGAAATCTTCGTAACCTCTGGTTTTCTGTTTTTATTACGATTTTCAACAACAATAAACAGAATACCATAGATGATCAGCATGATTGAAACCGGAAGTGGTTTATAAAATACAGAATCCAGCCAGTCATTTAACAAAATACCAACAACTGCTGCCGGTACACATGCAATGGCTACTTTGATCCACATCTGCCATGTCAGCAATTTCTGCTTATGAGTCTTCTTCGGTGAAAATGGGTTCAATTTGTGGAAATATAATACAACGACCGCCATAATCGCTCCAAGCTGGATCACGACATTAAACATTTCCATAAAATCATGACTTAAATTCGGTGACAATACATCACCTACCAGAATCAGATGTCCGGTACTGCTGACCGGAAGCCACTCGGTAATTCCTTCTACAATTCCGAGAATAATAACTTTTAATGCGTCTAACATAGTTTCTTTCCTTTCTACTATAATATATAGTAATGTCTGGTGGAAAAGCTCCAAACTTTGCCACCTGTTAATTTCTTCGTGTTTTACAATATGTATTTTTCAATAAATGTTGCGACACCGTCTTCGTCGTTCGTTCCGGTAATATAATCGGAAACTGCTTTTACCTGATCGGTCGCATTTGCCATTGCAACTCCAACCCCTGCTTTCTTAAGCAGCTGGATATCATTATTGCCATCGCCGAAACCGGCCACTTCCTCATGCGGGATTCCCAGATGATCTGCAAACCACAAAATTGCGTTGCCTTTATCTACGCCAACAGCATTTACTTCTATATTATTGGAAAGTGCTCCGGTCACTTCGATACCTTCTACTGCTTCCAGACGCTTACGTGCTTCTGTCCGCTCTTCATCTATCTTAAATACTCCCTGTACTTTGTCTGTGTCCTGCCCTTTTTCACGAATCAGTTGTAAAATATCGGGCACCGGTGTTCTAGTCGCACGTACATATGCCGCCATCTGCGGAGAACGCATATATTCTCCGACTCTGGAAAATTCTTCTGCTTCTGCATATCCTTTTCCACCATAATAAACTTCGCGCAGTGCGTCATAGTCACTGAAAATCTCCATGATCTGCTCAGCTGTCTTCACAGGTACAAGCCGTTCATAGAGACATCCACCTGTCTGTGTCTCCATGATCCTTGCGCCGTTCGCTGTAATCGCATACTGGACTCCCGGAAATTCTACGACTTCTTTTGGCAGTCCGCCAAGTGGTCTTCCTGTGACCGGCAGAATCCAGATTCCCTGTTCGACTGCTCTTGTCAGTACTTCTCTTGTATGCTCTGCGATATGCTTCTCGCTGTTCAGCAATGTCCCATCCAGATCAAATCCGATAATCCTGCACTTAATTTTCATAGGTTGTCAGTTCCTTTCTCTCTTTTGAAAAGAAATACGGCTGCAGACTGATCTTATCGCCTTCTGCTTCATAGGCTCCTTTTGCATGATCGCGAAGCTGCTCTACAACCTTCTGCTGGCTCGCCGGTGCAAAGATTACGGTATCTTTGTGCGGCACATAGATAACCAGATCGTCTTTTAATTTGTCAGCACACACCTGCCAGATATGGCGAAAGCACACAGAACTTGCCTCATGTACGCCATCCGCAATAATTCCAAATCCGCCGTACCATGTATTTCCAATGACAAATTCTACGTCACGCACCAGATTCTCGCATGCTGTGTGATACAGCTCCTCCACTGTGATCTCCGGTGGGAGCATAGCATCTTTTAATACTTCGTAGCTTTCTTCGCCTCTCTTAATTACAAAAATGATCTTCAGATCTCCGGCAAACCCAATCACCGGTGTATCTTTCTCTGAGAAATTCTTACCATTAAGTGCCTGCTGATCTGTCAGCTCATTTTTCACCCACGGATAAATCTTGTCTTTGATCTTATCATATTGATAGTGTTCTTCTTCATATTTGCGCATCTCATGAATCCCTTTCTTCTTTATACAAATATAGTTTATCTCTTAATTTGGAATATTTTCTTTAGATTAGTTAAATAATATATAAATTTCCATTATCTTTTATTTTACCAAAATTTCTTATAGAAAGCAATTACATCCGCCTTTTCCTCTTCTCACCGCCTTGACGCTTCCTCTGTGTTACGGTATAATATACTGACACTTGCACAGAAACAGAAAGGATATGTATATAATGAATAATAGAAAGAAACGAGTTTTACTGGCAGCTACAGGGCTTCTGTGTGCCGTATCCATTGCTTCTGCCCAGACTTTCGTATATGCTGCCCCTTCTACAAAAGATCTTGAAAAAAAGACATCGGATCTCAAGGATGATCTGCATAGCATGAACAGTGATCTTGCTTCACTTAGCAAGAAGCTGGATAAAACATCTGGTAAGATTGAGAAGATGTCCGAACAGGTCGAGAAAGCCAAACTTGATCTGGCCGCTGCGAAGCTAAACGAAGAGGCACAGTTCAAGTCTATGAAAGAACGTATCAAATTTATGTATGAAGGTGGGAGTGTATCTCTGTTCGAGATTCTGCTGACTTCTGAGAATATGGCAGATTTTCTGAACAAGGCAGAGTACGTTTCTAACATCAGTGACTATGACCGCAACATGCTGGATAAGTTCCAGACTGCGCGCGAAGAAGTTGCAAAGAAGGAATCCGGATTGAAAAAGCAGCAGGCTGATCTGGCTTCTATGCAGAGTTCTCTGAACGAACAGAAAAGTAACTTAAGTGATAAGATTTCCAATACTTCGAGCAAACTGTCTGATTATAATGCACAGCTTAAGAAGGCAAAAGCTGCCGAAGAAGCGATGCGTACTGCCCGCAACAACGATGTATCCGGCAACACCGGTAAGCAGAGTTCCGGCAATGGCGGCGGTACTTCCAATTCCGGCAAGAAGTTCAATGCGAACACTTCCGATGTTGCGCTCCTCGCCGGTATTCTGGAATGTGAAGCCGGTGCTACTTATGAAGGCATGCTTGCAGTTGGAACAGTCATTATGAATCGTGTGGAGAGTTCCCGTTTTCCAAATACGATTTCCGGTGTTGTTTATCAATCCGGTCAGTTTGCACCGACATGGAATGGTGCATTGAACCGTGTACTTGGACGTGGGCCTTCCTCTTCCGCTTATTCTGCTGCCAAAGCAGTGCTCGGCGGAGCCAGACATAACAGAGTCCGGAATTGTTATTTCTTCTGGGCTGCCTTTACCGGACATGCCGGGATTAATGTAGGTGGCAATGTATTCTGGTAGATTTAATACTATATATTCAATAATCTAATTATAAAAAAAGAAACGAGCAGGCATTCATTTTGCCTGCTCATTTCTTATATATTGCAAATTACAGATATCGAAATTACATTAATTTTCTAAAGACGTCTTTCAACTCTTCTACATTTGTATCTTTCGGGTTACCCGGACAGCATGCATCTTCTCCGGTGTAGATTTTCTATATCCCAATACCCACTGCGTTGTCATATACACGGAGCCCTGGCAATGCATTTCCAGCAGAAATTTAAGTTTTTCATTAAGTTTCTGACCGGTTCTGGATTCTATCTGTCTCGTATAAAATTCAAATATCAGTTTAAAATCATGCTGCCGCAGACAATTCTGTTCATCTGTTTTAAATGCTGCACGAAAAAACAATTTTTCTTTTTCATACAGATTTTCATCGCCTCTGCCAGACGATACTTCATCTTTTCGCTTTTGTTCTCTGCCTGCTTCATTTTATGTACTTCACTATTACCTCTGCTCCACCTGATGAGCTACGGAATCATCTCCCGGTAGCGCAAATGTCTCTATATCCACCATCCGATTCAGTCTTCCTTCTCTCCATATCATCAGATACACATGAAATTCAATACTGTCTCTTGCTGTAATAAAAGGCTCTTCCCGGAGAATCACCGTTTCTCTTCCTTCTCTTTTTAATTCCATTTTGCGCTTTCTTGCTGCATCCATGATGAGCTTATATTTTTCCATCGACGCTTCATCGTATTTACGTTTTGGATAAACAGCGCCTGCATGACGGAACTTCCGCATCAAGATATCAATTGTCTTGGCGTGGCTTTTGCGGTGCAGTTTCACAGCAATCCATTTTGCCATCACGCGTGCAAGAACCGGATTCGATACACATTCGGATGCATATTTCCGGTAAGTCTTAAGACTGTGCACGAGGCTCATATCCTCTGCCTCTGCCGCGATCTCTTCCAGAACTTTGATTCCTTCTTCGTCCGGAACCCACAAATGCTCTTTCGGAACAATATATTTCCTCGGCGCTGAAGGATAACAGCCATAACTAAGCGGTGGAAATCCGGCAAGTTTCACAAGCCACTGCTCCCTTTCTGTGCAGTAGGTATCACCCAGGTATTTCCATTTGTCCTGTAAAATAGCAATTTTATATTCCAGCTGTCTGAGATATTCATAGCCTCTCACCCAGAAATGCCCGATTTCTCCGTAATCATACAGCATATATTCAAATTCCAGCCGCTGAAAAAATATCGTTACCATTGAATCGCCGCAAAGTACCGCCAGAATATAACGATCCTTGTCCCGCTTCAAGGTTGCATCAACCGAACCTTCATAACCTTCTTCATAAAATCCGGTCATCTTTGCTTCTTTGAATACAAGAAAGCTCTCAACTGCATCATTCATCAGATAAACAAGACGAATTTCTTTTTTCTCTTCATTCGGAGGCAACAGCTCAAACTGGTTCTGTGCCAGTAATTCCTCCAACATATCAAATGTATTTAATAACCCCATTTCGACATCCGCTTTCATAATATTTTTTGATCTTAATATCATTCTAACAAATCATGCCGGAAAATCCAATGAAAAAAACGCACCAGACAGATTTCCTGCCTGATACGTTTAGTTAGTTTTTTAGGAGTTTTATAAATGAGTTTATAATTAATTCTATCTTTCCATACTTGCGATGTGGTCTGTGTGAAGCAGCATATGTGCTTTGTGAGAATTTGGTTTCTCAAAATATTCTTCATACATCTTAAGTACATCTTTGTTCTCATGTGAGAAACGGATATCTGCATTCTTATCCAGATAATACAGATTCTTTCCTCGCTCAAACGCAAGCTCTTCTCCATCGTGGATCGGCTGTCCGCCACCGCCTACGCATCCGCCTGGGCAAGCCATAACTTCTACGAAATCGTAATGGACATCTCCGCGCTCGATCTTCTCAAGCAAGGCTCTTGTGTTTGCAAGTCCACTGACAACTGCCGTCTTTACAGTGATATCGTCAATGGCAAAATCAGCTTCTACAACACCGTCGTTCTCCTGGAATCCCTGGCTTCTGACAACTTTGAATGCGTCAGCTTCCGGATTCTCATTCTTAAGCAGGTAGTAAGCGCTGCGAAGTGCAGCCTCCATCACTCCACCGGTTGCTCCGAAGATCACACCTGCTCCGGAACCTTCCTGCATCGGTCTGTCACTTGCAATATCTTCTAATGTATCCGGACTGATATGAGCAGAGCGGATCATTCTTACCAGCTCTCTTGTTGTAATAACTGCGTCAATATCATGTCCTGCATACTCTTCATAATACAGTTCCATCTCACGCTCGCCCTTCTTAGCCACACATGGCATTACGGACAGTGTGTAGATCTTCTCCGGCTCTACGCCCAGTTTTTCTGCGAAATACGTCTTCATAGCAGCACCGAACATCTGCTGTGGTGATTTTGCAGTTGAGAGCTGTTTTACCAGATGTGGGAACTGTGACTTAATGAAACGAATCCAGCCCGGACAGCAGGATGTGAACATCGGACGTTCTTTTAACTCTCCGGATGTGAAACGTTTCAGGAACTCCGTTCCTTCTTCCATGATCGTAAGATCTGCTGAGAATGTGGTATCAAATACATAATCAACGCCCATTCTCTTCAAAGCATCCAGAATCTTTCCAACTTTGGCATCTTCCGGTGCAAGACCTAACTCTTCACCCCATGCTGTACGAACAGCCGGTGCAACCTGAGCTACTACGATCTTGTCTTTATCCTCAATTGCTTTCCATACTTTCTCTGTATCGTCACGCTCACGAAGCGCTCCTACCGGACAATGTGTAATACACTGACCGCAAAGTGCACAGTCTGCTTCATCAATACTTCTGTGACCTGCAACATTGATCGTTGTTCTGGAACCGGTACCTTCTACATCCCAGATTCCAAGTCCCTGGATCTTATCACAAACCTGTACGCAACGCATGCACTTGATACATTTGGAAGAATCGCGGATCAACGGGAAATGTTTGTCCCATGGCTGTTTCTCCAGCTGCATCTTGAACGGAATATCAAAAATATTCAGATCATTCGCCACTGTCTGTAAACTACAGTTGCCACTTCTTGAGCATGTCACACACTCGCAATCATGCTGAGATAAAATCAGTTCCACTGTTGTTCTTCTATGTCTACGTACCTTCGGGCTGTTTGTATAGATCACCATGCCTTCTTTTACAACATTGTTACAGGATGTGATGAGTTTTTCTTTTCCTTCTAATTCAACAACACAAACACGACAGGCTGCAATCTCGTTAATTCCTTTGAGATAACAAAGTTTTGGAATCGGAATTCCATTTGATGCGGCAGCCTCCATAATTGTGGTATTCTCTTCTACTGAGATCTTTTTTCCATCTATTGTAAGATTTACCATAATGTCTCTCTGCCTCCTTTAAATATTCCGTATCCAAAGTGATCGCAGCGAAGGCATCTGCTTGCCTCCTGTTTTGCTTCCTTCTCTGTCATACAGTTTTCTACGCCTTCAAAATCACAGACTCTCTCACATGCTTCACGCTCTGTCAGATTGACTCTTCCACATGGAGTTCTGTCACGAAGGGCTGCTTCCGGAATCTCAACATCACAGGAAATCTCGTGATGGTATCCCAGATATTCATCAATATTGGCAGCAACAACTTTTGCAGCAGCAATTGCTTTAATAACAGATGCCGGACCACTTGCACAGTCTCCACCGGCAAATACACCTGGCATATTCTCAAATGTTCCTGTACTCTTTGTAACGATCTTACCACGCTCAACCGGGATACCTGCTTCTTCAAAATGACGTGTCTCGATATTCTGTCCGATTGCTACGATCAGTACATCACATGGGATATAAATGTCGTCTTCTCCGGTCGGTTTGATGCTTGCTCTTCCATCTTTGATAGAACTGATCATCTGCGGAGTTACATAAATTCCCTTAATATGGTGCTTCTCATCAATATCGAGTGAAGCAGGTGCTTTGAGTGTCTGTAATTCGATACCTTCTGCTACAGCGCCTTCTATTTCCCCCGGAAGAGCTGTCATATCTGCTACTCGTCTACGATATACGATACTTACCTTCTTAGCGCCCAGTCTCTTAGCTGTACGAACTGCATCCATGGATACGTTACCGCCACCGATGACAGCAACTTCTTTTCCGGTCAAATCCATGATCTCGTTCTTTCCTACATTACGTAAGAACTGCACTGCGGATAAGATTCCATCTGCGTCTTCCCCGTCAAGGCCCAGTTTCTTATCTGTACTAGCTCCGATTGTAATCAGCACTGCATCGTACTGTTCTCTTAATTCCTGAATATTGATATCCTGACCAATCTTCAGACCGTATTTGACTTCTACTCCGGTCTTCAGAATTGCGTTAATGTCATCTTCGAGTCTCTCTTTCGGCAGACGATAGTTTGGAATACCATAACGTAACATTCCTCCCAGTTTCGGAAGCATCTCATATACAGTTGTCTGATGCCCCATTAACTGAAGATAATATGCTGCACTTAATCCTCCCGGTCCTCCACCGAGTACTGCGATCTTCTTACCTGTGCTCTTTGCACACTTCGGCGGCTCTACTTCTCCTGCGAAATCAGCCGCAACACGTTTCAGTCCGCGGATATTTACAGAATCATCTACCATGTTTCTGCGGCATCTTGCCTCACAAGGATGCTCACAGATAAATCCACATGTCGTCGGGAATGGATTATCCTTACGGATCAGGCGGATTGCATCCGCATATCTTCCTTCTCCTACTAATGCAATATATCCCGGAATATCAACATGTGCCGGACATAAAGACACACAAGGTACCGGCTGATTATATGTACAGGTACAACGTCCTCTCTGAATATGCTCTACATAATCATCGCGATATCCGATCAGTCCTTTGTATACCATGTTCGCAGCTTCGTAACCAATCGCACAGTCCGCTGATTCCATAATAGACAATGCTGTCTGCTCCATAGTGTCTAATGTCTCCATTGTTGCTTTACCATCCAGTACATCTTTGATGAACTGGTTTAACTGTCCCAATCCAATACGGCATGGTACACACTTTCCACATGTCTGTGCGTGACATAACTCCAAAAATGCTCTTGCCATATCAACCGGACATAAGCCCGGAGGGCTTGATTCGATTCTTCTCTCCAGATCTTTGTAAAGGCCTTCCATAACGATTTTCGCCTTTTTTGGAGAGGCAATTTCTAACCTACTCATTTCATACATCCCTTCTTTGTATTATTATTGATGCAGTTTTCTTATTATAGCATTTTTTTTCTCATTTGTAATCATGCACAGCAAAAGTAGATAATTTAACGATTTATTGATGATTTTGTCACAATTTATTTATTTCATCTATACTTACTTGTACAGTTTTCTTTAACTTTTTCTAAATTAATCTTCGAATAAGTAACATTTAGCAATAATATAGTTGAAGACAATTACAATTCCCTGCGTAATGATTTTCACAAGAACACCTACAATTTCAACCCTTTCACTTTTTTATGCAAAAAAAGACTATGAAACAACTCTGCTTCATAGTCTTCCGATATTCTTTCAGCAATCTGATAATTAAACCAGTTCGATCAGAACTTCCATTGCTGCATCACCTTTACGCTGTCCGATCTTGATGATTCTTGTGTAACCACCGTTACGATCAGCATATTTTGGTGCAATCTCATCAAAGAGTTTTGCAACAAGGTCAACATCTTTTGTATTTTTCTTTCTTCCAGCCTGTGCTGTCGGAACTTCTTTTACAGGATAGAGAACTTTTAACATCTGACGACGTGCGTGAAGTCTGCTAGGCATATCTTTCTTGATTGTCTTGTCAACTTCATCGTATACTGTAACTTTCTTACCGTCTACAACTTCTTTTACACGTTTTCCGTCTTTGTCTTTGCGAGCAACTTTAGCTTTAACAGTTACTTCTTCAAAGTTGTCTTTTTCTCTGACAGCCATAGCGATCAGACCTTCAGCGATCTTGCGGATCTCTTTAGCTTTAGCTTCTGTAGTCTTGATCTTACCATTGTTAAGTAATGCTGTTACCTGGTTTCTTAATAAAGCTTTTCTCTGGCTTGATGTTCTGCCGAGTTTTCTATACTTTGCCATTATTCATATCCTCCATATTTACACTTGGTTATACTCTTCGGGCTTACTAGCCAAATGCTCTGCTGTGCACTTTCAGACTTATCAGCAGAAGGCACTTTTAGGAAAAACCGTGGAAACCCGATTTATTCCTCTCCTTTGCTTAAGCTTAATCCTAATTCATCAAGCTTAGCAAGTACTTCTTCTAAGGACTTACGTCCAAGGTTACGAACTTTCATCATGTCTTCCGGTGTTCTGTTTGTCAGTTCTTCAACCGTGTTAATACCAGCCCTCTTCAGACAATTGTAAGAACGTACAGATAACTCTAATTCGTCAATGCTCATCTCAAGCACTTTCTCTTTCTCGTCATCTTCTTTTTCGATCATTACTTCTGCAGCCTGAGCTACTTCTGACAGATCAATGAACAGTTTCAGGTGCTCGCTGAGTACCTTAGCTGCCAAACTTACTGCTTCATCCGGGAGCAGTGTTCCGTTTGTGTATACATCTAATGTTAATTTGTCAAAATCTGTAATCTGACCAACACGAGTATTTTCAACGGTAAGATTTACACGTTCAACCGGTGTGTAGATAGAATCAATCGGAATTACCGCAATCGGCAAATCGTCGTTCTTATTCTTATCAGAGCTTACATATCCTCTTCCTTTCGTGATGGTTAATTCCATGTAAAGCTTGCTGTCTGCACCGCCGTTCAGTGTAGCGATTACTGTCTCAGGATTCATGATCTCGATGTCCTGATCCACCTGAATGTCTGCTGCTGTTACAACACCTTCACCCTCGAACTCGATATAAGCTGTCTTAGGCTCATCTGTCTCGGATGTATTCTTGATAGCCAGTGATTTCAAGTTCATGATAATCTCTGTAACATCCTCTTTCACCCCTGGAATGGAGCTGAACTCATGAAGTACCCCATCAATCTTCACCTGGCTGATTGCAGCACCCGGTAAAGATGAAAGCATGATTCTTCTAAGGGAGTTACCTAATGTTGTACCATATCCTCTTTCGAGTGGTTCTACAACAAATCTTCCATATTTCTTATCTTCTGAAATCTCAGTTATTTCAATATTGGGTTTATTAAAATCAAACACTAAGTCCACCTCCTGTGGTGTTACGGGTTATTATTTAGAATACAACTCGACGATTAACATCTCGTCTACTGGAACATCGATTGCTTCACGGTTTGGAAGTTCTTTAACTGTTCCTTTCAGAGCTTCAGCGTCAACTTCTAACCAATCCGGAACCATACGTCCGCCTGTAACTTCTACGATCTCTTTATATCTTGTTGAACTCTTCTTAGCTTCTTTGATTTCGATCACATCACCAGCTTTGATAAGGTAAGATGGGATGTTTACCTGTTTACCATTAACAAGTACATGTTTGTGGTCAACGATCTGTCTTGCTTCACGTCTTGTTCTTGCAAGTCCCATACGGAATACTACATTGTCCAGTCTGGACTCAAGAAGAACCATCAGGTTTTCACCAGTCATACCTGACATCTGTTTAGCTTTCTTGTAGTAGTTTCTGAAAGGTTTCTCTAATACACCATAGATGAATTTAGCTTTCTGTTTTTCACGTAACTGAAGACCATACTCGCTCATTTTTCTATTGGATCTTTTTAACTGTCTGTTGGACTTTTTATCAATTCCTAAATATACCGGATCCATTCCGAGAGAACGGCATCTTTTAAGAACCGGAACTCTATTTACTGCCATGTTTTATTTCCTCCTAATTTCAATCAGTTTACGGTAAGCGCATAATAAATCTAAAATAAGTATTACACTCTTCTGCGTTTCGGCGGACGGCAGCCATTGTGTGGTACCGGAGTAACATCCTTGATACTTGTTACGTCAATTCCGCATGCCTGCAGGGCACGAATTGCTGCTTCTCTACCTGAACCTGGTCCTTTAACCATAACGTCAACTGATTTCAAACCATGTACTAATGCTGCTTTAGCTGCTGTTTCAGCTGCCATCTGAGCTGCATAAGGGGTAGATTTTCTTGAACCTCTAAATCCAAGACCGCCTGCACTTGCCCATGAAAGAGCATTTCCCTGAGCATCTGTTAATGTAACGATTGTGTTATTAAAAGATGACTGGATGTGAGCCTGTCCATGTTCAACGTTTTTCTTGACACGTCTCTTTGTCACTTTTTTTGTAACTTTCTTTGCCATAATAAAACTAACCTACACTTTCCTTTTTAATTATTTCTTTTTGTTTGCTACTGTTCTCTTAGGACCTTTTCTTGTTCTTGCATTTGTCTTAGTCTTCTGACCACGAACCGGAAGTCCTTTTCTGTGACGGATACCTCTGTAGCATCCGATCTCCTGAAGTCTCTTAATGTTCAGAGCGATCTCTCTACGAAGATCACCTTCTACTGTCTGTGTCTCATCGATTACTGCACTGATCTTCTTAACGTCTTCGTCCGTCAGATCTCTGCAGCGGATATCAGCGTCAACGCCTGCTTCTGCTAAAATACGTGTTGCACTTGCTCTGCCGATTCCATAGATATAAGTTAATCCGATCTCGACACGTTTGTCTCTTGGTAAGTCTACACCTGCTATACGAGCCATGTGATTGTTCCTCCATTTTCTTTTCACTTAGTTTTCATTGTCTTTAATAGGGGAATTTCTTAATGAAATCCCAGGTGTGTCGGTATCCACACCCTTTCCGGCCACCGTTTCATAAAACGGTAATGACGAGCCGGCATTAGAAGCAATATACGAGGATAGTCACCGGCTACAGGTGTTTCCTTGTATATTTCAAATAGTCTACACACCTCCTGGTGTGTCGTCTATCAGCCGCCTTAATTAACCCTGTCTCTGTTTATGCTTCGGGTTCTCGCAGATAATGCGAACGCTTCCTTTTCTTTTGATTACTTTGCATTTTTCGCAAATTGGTTTTACTGATGATCTAACCTTCACGGGGATCCTCCTTTCATCCATTGCTCTGCCTTTTGTATCTTGCGCTTTTTCGCTGTAAAAACCGCAACTCATTCGTCTTTACACATAGAAATGCCCGAAAACGCGCTTATATAGTATAGCATCATTTGTCCAGCAAAGTCAATAGACTTTTTATAATTTATTTATCTCTCCAGATAATTCTTCCTTTTGAAAGATCATATGGGGATAATTCCAAAGTTACTTTGTCACCTGGCAGAATCTTGATAAAGTTCATTCTAAGCTTTCCACTGATATGTGCAAGTACCTGGTGACCATTTTCCAGTTCTACCTGAAACATTGCGTTAGGTAATTTTTCTACTACAGTTCCTTCAATTTCAATTACGTCAGCTTTTGACATCTCTAATCCTCCTGATTTTCTTCTTTCTTATTCCATTCCTTTATGATCCGTCTGATCTTTACATCGTCTGCATCCTGTATATCATATTGCTGCAATATGATCTGCACATGTTTCTTCTTTTTCTTTTTTGGTTTCTGTAACGTGCGTAGTCTTCCATCCGCCAGATATACATATGCATCTTCTGTTCCGGTTATGATAAAGATCTCTCCCGCATCATGTCCGGCTTTCGATCTGACAAGCATTCCTTTTTCAAATCTGTCCATACTATATGCCCTCAGTTAAAGAAAGAAGTTTCGGTTCGTTTTCTGTGATCAATACCGTATTCTCATAATGTGCAGATAACGAATGGTCTCTTGTTACTACAGTCCAGTCATCATCCATCCAGTCAACTTCCCATCCACCGATGTTAATCATAGGTTCAATAGCAAGTGTCATTCCGGCTTTTAACAGTACACCTTTACGCTTCATCTCATAATTCGGTATCTCCGGTGCCTCATGAAGTGCTGTTCCTATGCCATGGCCGCACAGGTCACGCACAACGCCGTATCCTCTCTCTTCGGCGTATCTTCCGATTGCCCCGGATATATCAAATAAATGATTGCCTTCTTTCGCGTATTTTATACCTTCGAAGAAACACTCTCTTGTCACGCGTACCAGATCCTGCGCCTCTTTGGATACTTCTCCAACGCAATGTGTACGTGCTGCATCCGAGTGATATCCTTTATAAATAACTCCTGCATCCAGACTGACAATGTCGCCTTCTCTGATGATCCTGTGTTCACTCGGAATTCCGTGAACCACTTCATCGTTCACTGACACACAGATCGATGCCGGATATCCATTGTAATCCAGAAATGACGGAATACATCCATAGCTGCGGATAATCTCTTCACCAAGGCGGTCGATTGCCTTGGTCGTCATTCCCGGATGAAGTGCTTTTTCTAATTCCTTATGAACAATTTCCAATATACGTCCGGCTTCTGTCATTAATTCAATTTCTCTGGACGATTTTACTGTAATTGGCATGTTCTTATTCTCCTAAAATCTTTACGATTGTCTGGAATACATCCTCGATATCAATCGTTCCATCGACTGTAGTCAGTATTCCGGCTTTTGTATAATAGTCAATCAACGGCTGTGTCTGCTCATGATATACCCCAAGACGTTTCTTCACTGTCTCCGGCTTGTCATCATCTCTTAAAATTAGCTCTTTTCCGCATGTATCGCAGATACCATCTACTTTGGTCGGAGCATATTCCAGATGATATGTTGCGCCACAACCTACACATGCACGGCGGCCACCCATACGATGAACTATATTCTCATCCGGCACATCTACATCAATCGCATAATCTATTTTCTGTCCCAGTTTTTCAAGTGCAACATCCAATGCTTCTGCCTGCGGGATTGTTCTCGGAAATCCGTCCAGAACATATCCTTCTTTACAATCTTCCTGGTTCACGCGGTCTACAACGAGATCTACAACCAGTTCATCCGGGACAAGAAGTCCCTGATCCATGTACGTTTTCGCTTTTTTACCCAATTCCGTACCATTTTTAATGTTTGCTCTAAAGATGTCTCCGGTTGAAATATGAGGAATGTTATATTTTGCGGCAATTTTCTTTGCCTGAGTTCCCTTGCCCGCTCCAGGGGCTCCTAACATAATAATTTTCATATGAGTTCCTCCTTATAGCATTTTAACCCGCGGATAAAATCCGCGAGTCAAATTGCTTATATGCTTAACTATTCAAAAATCCTTTGTAGTTACGTACTAATAACTGTGACTCAATCTGTTTGAGTGTTTCAAGTACGACGCTGACAATAATGATCAGTGATGTACCACCAAAGGATACTTTTGCACCTAACCATCCATTAAAGAAAATCGGAATAACCTGTACAATGACAAGTCCGCATGCTCCGATAAAGATGATATAGTTAAGTCTCTTTGTTAAATATTCTACGGTTGGTTTACCAGGACGGATACCCGGGATAAATCCACCGCTTTTTTTCATATTATTTGCAATCTCTAATGGATTGAATGTAATGGATGTATAGAAGTAAGCAAAGAATACTGTCAGTATAATGTATACGACTAATCCCCAGCTGTACTGGATCTGATCTGGATTCAACCAGTTACCCTGGTTCATTCCCTTTAAGATCTGACTTCCAATTCCGTTACCGTTTCCCTTGCCTGCCAGTGAAGCAATGACAATCGGAAACTGCATCAGAGATGATGCAAAGATGATCGGAATAACACCTGCGGTGTTTACTTTCAACGGGATGTGTGTTGTCTGTCCACCGTATGTTCTTCTTCCTGTCACCTTCTGTGAATACTGTACCGCGATTCTGCGTTCAGCATCCTGAAGCAATGTAGTAAATACTACAAGTGCAAGAATGATTGCAAGAATAATTACTGCCGCAAGTCCGCCTTTGGCAATGCTCTTGCCTTTTACGAACTGACTGTAAAGTGTTGTCATATCATTCGGTACACGGGAAAGAATATTAATCACCAGAACGATGGAAATACCATTTCCTACGCCCTTCTCTGTAATCTGTTCACCTGCCCACATCAAGAATGCGGATCCGGCTGTCAGTGTTAATACTACGATTGCAGCATTTACAAAGTTGTATTCTTTCAGAAGTCCCTGACGTCCAAATCCAACTGACATCGCAATTGATTCGATCAGAGCAAGTACAACTGTAAGATAACGGGTAATTTTTGTAAGTTTCTTTCTTCCGTCTTCACCATCTTTCTGCATCTCTTCCAACTGCGGAATCGCAATTGTAAGAAGCTGGATAATGATGGATGATGTAATGTATGGTGTAATACTCAGAGCAAATACGGACATCTGCTCAAAAGATCCACCGGTGAAAGCGTTAAATAAATTAAACGCTTCACCTGTGTTCTGTGCAAAAAACTCTTTGATATAGCTTGGGTTAACTCCCGGTGTCGGCAGTTCTGAACCGAGTCTAATCACGATTAACATTAAAAATGTATATCCGATTCTTCTCCGGAGATCCTTAATTTTAAATGCTCTTCGCAATGTATCAAACATTAGATCACCTCTGCTTTTCCACCTAAAGCCTCAATCTTAGCAATTGCTCCTTTGCTGAATGCATTAGCCTGTACTGTAAGCTTTTTAGTTAACTCTCCGTTTCCAAGAATCTTAACTCCATCTCTAGGATTTTTAACGATTCCCTGTTCGATCAGTGTCTCTACTGAAACAACTGCATCGTTCTCGAATACTTCAAGAGCATCTACGTTAATTCCAACGATTGTCTTAGAATTTCTGTTTGTAAATCCTCTCTTCGGAATTCTTCTGTATAACGGCATCTGTCCACCTTCGAAACCTGGTCTTGTGCCTCCTGAACGAGCTTTCTGACCTTTGTGTCCCTTACCGGCTGTTTTACCATTTCCAGATCCGTGTCCACGTCCTTTTCTGAAATTATCACTCTGTTTTGATCCATCAGCTGGTCTTAAGTTAGATAAATCCATTGTAACACCTCCTTATCTGATATCTAAATTCTTACGCTTCTTCAACTTTTACCAGGTGTTGTACCTGTTTTACCATACCTCTGGTAGCTGCATTATCCGGAAGTTCAACTGTTTTGTTGACTTTCTTCAGTCCAAGTGCTTCTACAGTTTTCTTATGCTTCGGTACAGCACCAATTGTAGATTTTACTAATGTAACTTTTAAATTTGCCATTTGGTTCTCCCTCCTTAGCCTAAGATCTCTTCAACAGATTTACCGCGAAGCTTAGCTACTGCTTCCGGAGTCTTAACCTGACGTAATCCTTCGATTGTAGCAAGAACAACATTCTGTTTGTTGTTAGAACCAAGAGATTTTGTACGGATGTTCTTGATTCCTGCCATCTCGATTACGGCACGCGCCGGACCACCGGCGATAACTCCAGTACCTTCCGGAGCTTTCTTAAGTAATACGGAAGCTCCTCCGAATTTACCGATAAAATCGTGTGTAATACTTTCATTTTCATCTAATGCTACATTGATAAGATTCTTTGCTGCATCTTCTTTTCCTTTACGGATTGCTTCCGGAATCTCTGTAGCTTTTCCTAAGCCTGCACCAACATGACCATTTCCGTCTCCGACAACTACTAAAGCTGTGAATCTCATGTTACGGCCACCTTTAACAACTTTGGTTACACGCTTGATTGATACCACTTTTTCATTTAACTCTAACTGACTAGCATCAATACGTTCCTGTCTCATGTGTGCTCCTCCTTATTAGAAATTCAATCCAGCTTCTCTAGCTGCATCTGCTAATGCCTGTACTTTACCCTGGTAAATAAATCCACCTCTGTCGAAAACTACTTCTTTGATTCCTTTTTCAAGAGCTTTCTCAGCGATTACTTTTCCAAGATATGCTGCTGCATCAACGTTGTTTGTTTTCTCTAAGTTTGCCTTCACATCTTTCTGAAGAGTGGATGCGGAAACCAGAGTTGTCTGTGCTACGTCATCGATGATCTGTGCATACATATGATTGTTACTTCTGAACACTGCCAGACGTGGGCACTGTGCTGTACCACTTAAACGGTTACGTAACTTTCTGTGTTTGTTTACACGTACTTCACTTCTAGATTTTTTGCTAACCATTTTCACACTCTCCTTTCTTATTTCTTACCAGTCTTACCGACTTTACGTCTAATTACTTCATCAGCATATTTGATTCCCTTGCCCTTATATGGCTCCGGTCTTCTCTTATCTCTGATCTCAGCTGCATACTGGCCTACTTTTTCTTTATCAATACCTTTAACAGTGATCTTGTTCTGACCTTCAACAACAGTCTCAACACCTTCTGGATCTTCCATCTCTACCGGATGAGAATATCCAAGGTTCAGTGTTAATTTGTTTCCGGATTTAGCTGCTCTGTAACCAACTCCGTTTACTTCCAGAACTTTCTCATATCCTGCTGTAACACCTACTACCATGTTGTTGATCAGTGTTCTTGTAAGACCATGTAAAGATTTCATTTTCTTTAAGTCATTCGGTCTTGTTACGACGATTTCGTCGCCTTCCTGTTTGATTTCCATCTCTACAGGGAGAGCTTTTTCAAGTGTTCCTTTTGGACCTTTAACGGTCACATAGTTATTCTCTGCAATTGTTACTTCAACGCCTGCAGGAATAGCAACTGGATGTCTTCCGATACGTGACATATCCTGTTCCTCCTTAACTTAGATTCTCGGAGTGAGCTTACGCCCACTCTGTTTTCAGTTTGCAGTTACTACCAAACGTAGCAGAGTACTTCTCCACCTACGCCAAGTTTTCTAGCTTCTTTATCTGTGATCACGCCTTTGTTAGTAGAGATGATCGCTGTTCCAAGTCCGCCCATTACTTTCGGAATGTCTGCGCTGTTAGCGTAAACACGAAGACCTGGCTTAGAAATTCTCTTAAGACCTGTGATTACCTTTTCATTCTTGTCTACACCGTATTTCAGTGTAATATGAATTGTCTTGAAGATTCCGTCTTCAATGACATCATATTTTGTGATATATCCTTCATCTAACAGGATGTTTGCAATCGCAAGTTTCATTTTAGATGCCGGTACATCAACTGTATCGTGTTTCGCAGTATTTGCATTACGAATTCTTGTAAGCATATCTGCAATTGGATCGCTCATAGTCATGAATTGTTTCCTCCTTTACCAACTTGCTTTCTTAACGCCTGGGATCTGTCCTTTGTATGCCAATTCGCGGAAGCAAACACGGCAGATTCCATATTTTCTCAAATATGCATGTGGACGACCACAGATTTTGCAACGATTATATTCTCTTGTGGAGAATTTCTGCTTACGCTGCTGTTTTACTTTCATTGCTGTCTTAGCCATAATTTACCTCCTTATTTTGTGAACGGCATGTTGAACTGTGTTAACAATTCACGAGCCTCTTCATCAGTCTTTGCTGTTGTAACAAAGATGATGTCCATTCCTCTTACTTTATCTACTTTATCGTACTCGATTTCAGGGAAGATGAGCTGCTCTTTAATTCCGAGTGCGTAGTTTCCTCTTCCGTCAAATGCGTTTGGATTAACACCTCTGAAGTCACGTACACGAGGAAGTGCAAGGTTGATCAGACGATCAACGAACTCATACATCTTTTCTCCTCTTAAAGTAACTTTACATCCGATAGCCATTCCTTCTCTTAATTTGAAGTTCGCTACAGATTTTTTAGCACGGCAGATAACTGCTTTCTGTCCTGTAATCTTCTCCATATCAGCGATTGCAGAATCTAACAGTTTTGCATTGTCTTTTGCTTCACCTACACCCATGTTGATAACAACTTTATCGAGCTTCGGTACTTCCATAATATTCTTATATCCGAACTTTTTCGTTAATGCATCAACGATCTCGTTCTGATACTGTTCTTTCAGTCTACTCAAAGTGTATACCCTCCTTTCCAGAATTAATCGATCACTTCGCCTGTTGATTTAGCGAAACGTACTTTTTTGTCTCCGTCCATCTTGATTCCAACTCTTGTAGCTTTTCCTTTGTGGATGTACATTACGTTAGAAACGTCGATAGCAGCTTCCTGCTGGATGATTCCACCAGCCTGGTTTGTTGCACTAGGTTTTGTGTGCTTTGTAACCATGTTTACGCCTTCAACAACAACTCTTGCGTTTTTCTGATCTACGGAAAGAACTTTTCCTTCTTTGTCTTTATCTTTACCAGCGATAACTTTAACTGTATCGCCTTTTTTAATCTTTAACATTGACATCTTCGTTCGCACCTCCTTACAGTACTTCCGGAGCCAAGGAAACAATTCTCATGAACTGTTTGTCACGAAGCTCTCTTGCTACAGGCCCAAAGATACGGGTTCCTCTTGGTGTCTTGTCATCTTTTATAATAACTGCAGCGTTCTCATCAAAACGAATGTAAGAACCATCTTTACGACGAGTGCTGTTTACAGTACGAACAACAACTGCCTTTACAACGTCACCTTTTTTAACAACGCCGCCTGGTGTTGCATCTTTAACAGTAGCAACGATCACGTCTCCGATACTTGCATATCTTCTTGTAGATCCACCAAGTACACGGATACACAGTAACTCTTTCGCACCTGTATTGTCTGCTACTTTCAGTCTGCTTTCTTGCTGTATCATGCAGGTTTCCCTCCTTATACTATTTTGCTTTTTCCATAATTTCAACAAGTCTCCATCTCTTATCTTTAGATAATGGTCTTGTTTCCATAACTTTTACTTTGTCACCAATGTTGCATTCATTTGCTTCATCATGTGCTTTTAATTTGTATGTTCTCTTTACGATCTTCTTATAAAGAGGATGCTTTACATGATCTTCAACTGCAACTACTATGGTCTTATCCATTTTATTGCTGATAACCTTACCAACTCTGGTTTTTCTAAGATTTCTTTCCACAGTCTCTGCTCCTTTCTTTTATTGGATGCTTATTGAGCTGCCTTTTCAGTAATTACTGTCTGAATTCTGGCAATGTTTCTTCTTACTTCTTTGATTCTGCTTGTATTATCTAACTGATTTGTTGCGTTCTGGAATCTTAAGTTGAAAAGTTCCTTTTTAGCAGCTACTAATTCTTCATTCAGCTCTGCAGCTGATTTTGTTTTTAAATCTTCTACAAATGCATTAATTTTCACTGTTATCACCGCCTTCTAAGTCTGCGCGAGAAACTACTTTACATTTACAAGGAAGCTTGTGTGTTGCCAGACGAAGAGCTTCTCTTGCAACTTCTTCTGATACACCGGCGATCTCGAACATTACGCGTCCCGGTTTTACAACAGCTACCCAGTACTCTAAGGTTCCTTTACCAGAACCCATACGTGTTTCAGCTGGTTTTGTAGTTACAGGTTTATCTGGGAATATTTTGATCCAAACTTTACCACCACGCTTGATGTAACGTGTCATAGCGATACGGGCTGCTTCGATCTGGTTGGAACGGATCCAGCATGGTTCCATTGCAACAATACCATATTCACCGTTTGTAATCTTATTTCCGCGAAGTGCTTTACCTTTCATGGTACCACGGAACTGTTTACGACGTTTTACTCTTTTTGGCATTAACATGATTTATTTCTCTCCTTCCTTATGTGCTTTTTCCGGAAGAACCTCGCCTTTGTAAATCCATACTTTAACACCAACTTTTCCGTAAGTTGTGTTTGCCTCGGCGAATCCGTAGTCGATGTCTGCTCTAAGTGTCTGAAGAGGAATTGTTCCCTCGCTGTAGAACTCTGTACGAGCCATATCAGCTCCACCAAGACGTCCGGAAACAGATGTCTTAACTCCGAGAGCTCCTGATTTCATAGTTCTTGACATGCAGGATTTCATAGCACGTCTGAAAGAAATACGGTTCTCAAGCTGAAGAGCGATATTTTCTGCTACTAACTGAGCATCTTTATCCGGTCTCTTAACCTCTTTGATGTCTACGATTAACTTCTTGTCAGTAAACTGTGTAAGTTCACCTTTTACTTTTTCAATCTCTGCTCCACCTTTACCGATTACTACTCCAGGTTTTGCTGTATAAATAATAATTTTAACGCGGTCAGATGCTCTTTCGATCTCGATCTTAGAAACACCGGCGCTGTATAATCTTTTCTTAAGATACGTTCTGATTTCATGGTCTTCTACTAAGTAGTCTGCGAAATCTTTTTCTGCATACCATCTTGAGTCCCAGTCTTTGATAACACCGACTCTCAAGCCATGAGGATTAACTTTCTGTCCCATGTTTGCCCTCCTTATCTTTCATCAAGCACAAGTGTAATGTGGCTCATTCTCTTCTCGATTCTGTAAGCTCTGCCCTGTGCTCTCGGTCTGATTCTCTTCATTGTTGGTCCTTTGTTTGCATAAGCCTCTGCAATATACAGGTTCTCAGCATTCATGCCGTTATTGTTCTCAGCATTAGCAATTGCAGACTCTAATAATTTCTTTATTAAACTAGAAGCATATCTTGGATTGTATGTCAAAATACCAAGTGCTGTTGTTACATCCTTACCTCTGATGGCATCTAATACGAAGCATGCTTTCTGAACAGAAACTCTTGCGTAAGATAACTTAGCAGAAGGTCTTGTATCTTTGTTAGCATTTCTTTCTCTCTTAATCTGGGATCTATGTCCTTTAGCCATGGATGAACCCTCCTTTCACAATCTAATTATCTAACTTTTGATTTCTTTTCGTCTTTTCCATGTCCTCTATAAGTTCTGGTAGCTACGAACTCACCGAGTTTGTGTCCTACCATATCCTCTGTTACATATACAGGTACATGTTTTCTTCCGTCATGAACGGCAATTGTATGTCCAACCATGCTTGGGAAGATTGTAGAACGGCGAGACCATGTTTTAACAACAGATTTTTCTCCCGCAGCGTTCATTGCGTCGATCTTCTTAAGCAGGCTTGCGTCTGCGAATGGTCCTTTTTTAATTGAACGTGCCATAGGTTCTAACCTCCTTAATTATTTGATTGCTTTACCATCTCTTCTTCTTACGATCATCTTGTTAGAAGATTTATTTTTCTTTCTTGTCTTAAGACCAAGTGCTGGTTTACCCCAAGGTGTACACGGACCCGGACGACCGATTCCTGTCTTACCTTCACCACCACCATGCGGATGGTCATTCGGGTTCATTACAGAACCACGAACTGTTGGTCTGATACCCATGTGACGTTTACGTCCTGCTTTACCAATGTTGATCAGGTTGTGATCTCCATTACCTACAACTCCGATAGAAGCTCTGCAAATGATCGGAACCATTCTCATCTCTCCTGACGGAAGTCTCAGTGTAGCATACTTTCCTTCTTTAGCCATTAACTGTGCGCTGTTTCCTGCGGAACGAACAAGCTGTCCGCCTTTTCCAGGATAAAGCTCGATATTGTGGATCTGAGTACCTACCGGAATCTCAGAAAGTGGCAGGCAGTTACCGATCTTAACTTCGGCTTCCGGTCCGTTCATAACTTTCATTCCGTCTTTCAGTCCTTCCGGTGCAAGGATGTATGCCTTCTCACCATCTTCATAACAGATCAGTGCAATGTTAGCTGTTCTGTTCGGATCGTACTCGATACCAATTACAGTTGCGTGAACATTATCTTTTCTTCTCTTGAAGTCGATAATTCTATATTTCTTCTTAGCTCCGCCTCCGCGGTGTCTAACAGTGATTTTTCCTTGATTGTTACGTCCTGCCTGTCTGCTCTTTGAAGCAAGTAAAGACTTCTCTGGTGTTGTCTTTGTGATTTCTGAGAAATCAGAACCAGTCATCTGTCTTCTGGAAGGCGTATATGGGCGGTATGTTTTAATTCCCATGATTGTTCTCCTTTCGATTGTTTATTGTCACGGTTTCTGTCCGTATGCTTTGTGCGTCTTACAGCCACGTCTCATCCGGCATGCACACCCTCGTTAATTTTAGAGACCTTCGAAGATCTCGATATCAGCGCTGTCCTCTGTAAGCTGAACAACTGCTTTTTTAGTTTTAGCTGTCATACCAAACTGCATAGTTCCACGAACTCTTTTCTTCTTACCTTCGCAGTTCATTGTGTTGACTTTAGCAACCTTTGTTCCTTCGAACATTTTCTCAACAGCTTCTTTGATCTGAGATTTGTTAGCTTCTGGATGTACAAGGAATGTATATTTCTTCTCTCCCATAAGCTCCATACTCTTCTCAGTTACTACCGGTTTAAGGATTACATCATAATACTGAACGTTTGCCATTATGCGTACACCTCCTCAATTTTTGCAACAGCAGCTTTCGTAGCGATTACTGTGTTGTATTTCAAGACATCGTACACATTAATTGTATTGATAGCAGCAGTCTTAACATCTGCAATGTTCTTGGCAGAGATTACTGCGTTGTCATTTCCATCTTCTAATACTACTAATGCTTTGGATACTTCCAGGTTCTTTAAAATGTTTGCGAAATTCTTAGTCTTGATTTCGTCGAATTTGATCTCGTCAACTACTACAAATTTCTTCTCTTCAACCTTAGCTGTAAGCGCAGATTTCAGAGCAGCTCTCTTTTCTTTCTTATTCATCTTGAAAGAATAATCTCTCGGTACTGGAGCGAATACTACTCCACCGCCTGTCCACTGCGGAGCTCTTGTAGATCCCTGTCTTGCATGACCGGTACCTTTCTGTCTCCACGGTTTTCTTCCGCCACCAGAAACTTCAGAACGTGTCTTTGCTTTCTGTGTTCCCTGACGATTATTTGCAAGCTGGTTAACAACTGCCATGTGTACCAGGTGTTCGTTAATTTCAACACCAAATACCGCATCGTTTAAGTCGATTGTTCCAACTTCTTTACCTTCGATATTATAAACAGATACGTTTGCCATCTTAAGTCCTCCTTCCTCGTCTAAGCCTAGTTAGCTTTTACTGCTTCTTTAATAGTTACTAAAGATTTCTTCGGTCCCGGCACAGAACCTTTTACTAAGAGCAGATTGTTCTCAGCATCTACGCGGACAACTTCAAGATTCTGAATTGTGATCTTCTTGCTTCCCATGTGTCCCGGCATCTTCTTTCCTTTGAATACCTTGCTCGGATCAGATGCAGCTCCGTTAGAACCGGCATGACGGTGGAACTTAGAACCGTGTGTCATAGGTCCTCTGTGCTGATTATGTCTCTTAATCGCACCCTGGAATCCTTTACCTTTTGAAATTGCAGTAGCGTCAATCTTGTCGCCTGCTTCAAAAATATCAACTTTAATCTCCTGTGCAAGTGTATATTCGCTTGCATTCTCAAGTTTGAATTCTTTTACAAATCTCTTTCCGGATACTCCAGCTTTTGCAAAATGTCCCTGCTCAGCCTTTGTTACACCGTGACGATGAACGATCTCTTTCTTACCGCTCTTGTCTTTGTTGATGATCTTGTCTTTCTTGTCAACGAATCCAACCTGAACAGCTTCATAACCGTCATTCTCAACTGTCTTGATCTGTGTTACTACACAAGGACCAGCCTGAAGAACTGTAACCGGTGTCAGTGTTCCGTCTTCGCTGAAGATCTGTGTCATTCCGACTTTTGTAGCTAAAATAGCTTTCTTCATTATAATTACCTCCTGTGATTTACAGCGGAACGCTTACGCGTTCATCCTAAATATAGGAATTACTGTGTCGTTATTGTGTCGATGAAGTCTTATTTGTTCTTCATCTTGATGTCGATATAAACACCAGCCGGCATCTCTAATCTTGATAATGCATCAACAGTTTTCTGTGTTGGTGTTACGATATCGATCAGTCTCTTATGAGTTCTCTGTTCGAACTGTTCTCTGGAATCTTTGTATTTGTGAACCGCTCTTAAGATTGTTACTACTTCCTTCTTAGTCGGAAGCGGTACCGGTCCGCTCACCTTTGCTCCATTTTTCTTTACAGTTTCGATGATTTTCTTAGCGGATGCATCTACTAACTGATGATCATACGCTTTCAAAGTGATTCTCATTACTTGACTTGCCATAAAAAAAGTCGCCTCCTTTTCGTACTTTTAACTTCAGTACGACAAGCGGTGACTGTACACTCTCCCGTGTGTGTCGTGAGAAACTCACACGTTGTTTCATACCTTTTACCAGTTGGTAAGCAGTAATCAGTTTTGATTCGTACAGTGACTTGTCGCCAGTTTCCTAACTTGACATTCGCTCCACGGAAAACCTGCCAGATTGTGGCAGCAACCTCGCGCTTCTTTGCTATCATGTCACAGCTCTCTTAGTATACAAGATGTTTATATGTTTTGCAAGCTCTTTTTCTATTTTATTGTATTTTTTCGCATACAATTCATTTTATATCTTTTACACGCTCAATCTGTGGTTCAAACACTTTCATGCTCAGCTTTTCCAACGGTCCAAGAAGCAACATTCCCATCACAGTACCTTCTCTTACTTTAAGGGACACGCCACCGAGGAACGACAGCACCAGAGAAGCCGCGATACATACTCCGTCCAGTCCAATCCGAACCTTTGCGTAATCCACCTTTGCATATCCGCTGAGCACATTACACATTGCTTCACTCGGAATAGTGATCAAATTAAGCAGCAGCATAGGTCCAAGGAACAGACCCAGTCCCAGATAAGACGTGATCACAAGTAAGACTTTTGCCACATAAGCATGTACTTCAAATGTAAGTACATTATAATAGAAGAAATTCAACAACATTCCAAATACAATTACATAAGGAAGCTGGAGAATCTTTCTCTTCTCAAAATCCTTTCTCTGAATCAGAAACTGTACCAGTACACAGACTGCATGTAGGCACATGCTGACCGTTCCGACCTTAATTCCAAATATCTGGTAAACATTCAATCCCACCGCATCCCAGCATGCGCAGACACCGATATTCGCTTTCAACGCCAGTGTCTGTGAAAATGCTGTTCCTGCCGTGCAGATACCAAGTAGCACAAACTGTACAACCATGCTCTTCTTTGTCGCTATATTTTTTCTCTTTTCCACTTTCTCTCATCCTTTTCTTCCTTATATTAATACATTCACAGTATATTCACTCTCTCATGCACTCTGCTCCGTCTTTTTTTCCTTATAAATAAAAACAAACAGATTCGCACTATTATATAAAAATACCCGCTGAGCGCTCCCTGTTTCACACAGGCTTACGCGCTTTAATTCTTTCTATATTATATATAGGCATCTTCTATCTCAGCAACCTTTTCTTTGACATATCATGTTTTTCCTATGTTTTTTCCTCATTGCCCTTGTATTCCCCACCCTTTTGCTTTAGTATTAGAAATATAAATACTTACATAACGTTTTTTAATGCAGAAATGAGGAATGACTATATGGATATAAAAAGATGGAAAGTTATGCTTGCAGTGGATGACTACGGAAGTTTCACGCGCGCAGGCGAAGAATTGGGGTATACACAGTCTGGCATTACACAGATGATGAAATCCTTGGAAAAAGAAGTCGGATTTTCTCTGTTTGTCAAAGACAATCACGGAATGACTCTGACCGCAGATGCCAAATCACTGATTCCTTCCATCCGTGCACTGCTCAATGCAGATGAAGTGATCAATCAGGAAATCGCTTCTTTGAAAGGCGCACAGGTTGGTACTATTAAAATAGGAACCTATTTGAGCTGTTCTATTCACTGGATCCCGAAGATCATCCGGGAATTCCAGCATGAGCATCCGGATATTCATTTTAAAATAGTAGAAGGAGTCGAGGGTGAACTTGCCGACTGGATCCAGGAGCGGCGTGTAGACATTGGCTTTATCAGCCATCAGAAGGGACATAATTATCAATTCCTCCCGGTAATGGACGATGAACTCTTTGCAGTCATTCCAAAGAACCATCCTTTTGCTGAATGTGATGCTGTGCCAATCGAAGCTTTTGAAGGGCAGCCATTTATTATTACAGAATATACTCCGGGAAGTGATGTTCACCGGATTCTGAAACAAGCGAAAGTCAAACCGGATATCCGTTATATCACTATCAATGAGTTTTCTATCATTTCCATGGTAGAACATGAACTTGGTCTTTCTATTCTTCCAGGACTGCTTCTGCGTGGTCAGGTCGGCAACTTTATAACACGACCGATCAAGCCAACGGTATCACGCCAGCTCGGACTCGCATACGCTTCCAAAGAAGAACTCTCTCCGGCATCGAAGATCTTTCTTGAATATGCGAAGGACTTCTTACTGGATGATGAGTAAGTATTTGTCATCAAATGCATTTGCGCAAACGCGTGCACTTTCCTTGTCGCCATAACACAAAAACAAGGAGCAACCTTTACTGCGAGGAAAGTTGCTCCTTGTTTTTATATAACATTTCTTTATTATTCACTTGATTTTTCTGAAAATTTGCTTTTTGGAAAATGATTATTTATGCATTTCATCCTGTGCTACAGTTACTACTCCGTAAAGCGCTACTGCTCCAACGATTGTCCATCCGATCATTTCTTACACCTCCCACATAACCAAGAATGTTTTATTTCTTTATCTGCCTTGAGTATAGCCCATTTTTCACTGTTTGTGAAACGAGTATTCTTTATATTCCTATTACAGTTTCTTATACCTTCCCGTTTTTATGATCGTGCTTTCTCCCCTATACATATTGTCCGTTTTCCAATCATTGATTTAGATTTTATACAGCATTATTCATATTATTAGCATAAATATTTCTAATGTAGGTATAAGCATTTGTAATATTTATATTGACTTTCTATTCTCCTGTGGTTACAATAAAAGAGAGGATTGAGATAGGCAAAGGTGCTCTCGCATACATGCAGAGTACCTTTTTTTATATCCATGACACCCAAAAAGAAGATCCGGATCCCGGTTGTCATGTGGAATCTCAGCAGAAACTTCAGGACAATTTAGATGATCGTCCAGTAATTAATAAAGATAGGAGCGTGAAATTATGAGTAACAATACAAATCAAGCACCTCAACAATGGAACTCCCGCTTTGGCTATATTATGGTTGCTGCCGGAGCTGCAATCGGCCTCGGAAACATCTGGAAATTTCCGTATCTTGCTTACCAAGGCGGCGGCGGAATCTTCCTGATCGTTTACATAATTGTTATTGCATTAATGGCACACCCGATGGTCGAGATGGAAACCGCAATCGGTCGCCACAGCGCTTCTGACACCGTCACCTGTTTTGAACGGATCAACAAGAAATGGGGCTTCGTCGGCTGGATTGCCAACATCTGTACATGGATGATTAATATGTACTATGTTGTTGTCGGCGGTTGGGTATTAAAATATGCTGTACAGTATATCATCAGCGGTGACTTCGGTGAAGACAAACAGGCGTACTTCAACAATTTTACATCTTCTACTGTTGAACCAATCATCTGGGCACTGGTTATATTAGTATTCGTATCCATAATGCTTTTATTTGGAATTACAAATATTGTTGAAAAGCTTACTAAGTTCATCATGCCACTGTTGTTTGTATTTCTAATCGTCTGTGGCATATGGGCATTATTTGTAACCGATAACGCGATGGAAGGATTAAAATTCTACCTTCTTCCAGACTTTAGCAAATTCAGTTTTTCCGTATTTGCCAAAGCTGCTACACAGGTGCTCTTTTCTGTTGGTATTGGCTGGGGTATATACGAAACTTTAGGAGCTAACATTCCGAAAGAAAATAACTTAAAAAGCGACGCAATCCTCGTATCCATCTGCGATACCGGAGCCGCTCTTTTAGCTGGATTTGTTATTATCCCTTCTGCATTTGCAGGCGGCGTTGACGTGCAGAGCGGTCCGGGACTTGTATTCCTTGTTATGACTGACATCTTCGGCAAACTTCCAGGCGGACGTATTATTGGATGTTGTTTCTTCCTTGCCCTGATATTTGCTGTTATTTCTTCTTTATTTACATTCTTCGAGATTTCTACAAGAACATTCGAAGACAACTGTAAAATGGGACGTAAGAAAGCAACTGTTGTAACTGCACTGATTATCGGTATCGGCAATATCATCGTATCTCTCGGCTTTGGTGTGTTAAGCGGTGTGAAGCTTCCATGGATCGACGCAACCGGCATTTCACATCTTGGTCTTTACGACTGGCTGGATACATTCACAGGATATATCTTACTACCACTTGGGTGCTGGTTGGTTTGTGTTTTCGTAGCTAAAATTTGGGGATTTAAAAATTACGAAAAAGAATTAACAAATGATGGAAAATATGGTAAACTATCATTATATGATAAGATATTAACAATTGTAGTTGTACCTGCTTTTATGGTAATTGTCATTTTGAATGTCTTTGGATTTATCCAATAGATATATATTTTTCCAAAAAGGGGGATTCTTATGAACGTAGCAACAATCTTACTCGTCGTTATGTGGGTATACGCAGCAGTTTATTTTATCTTTCTGCTTAAAGATGTTATCGCACACAAGGACGAAATCAACAACGACAAACTGCCACACAACATTATTATCAGTCTGGTAGCAAACTTCTTCGACACGCTGGGGATCGGAAGTTATGCAATTGCAACTTCTGCCTGGAAGTTCACCAAATCTAATAGCGATGACCTGATTCCAGGATCCTTGAATGTAAGCTTTGCCATTCCGATCTGTGTGGAGGCAACTATTTTCATTAAGAAAGTGCAAGCCGACTCTCTGACACTGGTCCTTATGATCGCTGCATCTGTTGTCGGCGCAGTCATTGGTGCTAAGATGGTATCCAAGCTCGACATTACAAAGATCCGTACAGTTATGGGTGTTGCACTGATTCTGGTAGCAATCATCACTTTATGCAAGATCAATGCTTTTGGTCCTTTTGGTATCATCGGGACAGCACGAGGACTTACCGGCACAAAACTTGTGATCGGTATCGTAGCGAACTTCATTCTTGGCATTCTGATGACTGTAGGTATCGGACTGTACGCACCTTGTATGGCTGTTGTCCTGTTATTGGGTATGAGTACAGATGTAGCTTTCCCGATTATGATGGGATCTTGTGCTTATCTGTGTCCTGCTTCCGGTTTTGAATTTATCAAGAGTGGTAAATATCACCGCGGAGCTGCAATCCCGATGGTTATTAGTGGATCTATCGGTGTATTGATTGCAGGACTCATCGTTACTAGCCTGCCACTTACCGTACTTACTTATTTGGTATGTGTAGTTATGGTAATTTGTGCATGTATGTTCTTCCATGATGCAAGAAAAGCAGCGAGATAATTCTAAACGATAAGATTTTTGATACAATTGAACAGGGGAATCATTCAAAGAAGTGCATGAAAATGCGCTTCTTTGCGTTTACCGAAAACCATCCCTATTATTTGGCATATCTTTATTTGCAAGTTTTGTTCTTGAAAATTGCACAATATCTCTTTTCATTTTAATAGTTATTCGTTACAATTCATAAAAATATTATTAATTCTTGACGTTAATACGCAAAAGTGGTATATTAAAAACAACTTAAAAGAACATCACTTGATAACCAATGGCGGTTTCCTATAACGAAGAAGATGGGGACTGCTATTTTAGAATCAAGTACTTTTAAGTTTGATAACCATTATGGTTGTTATTGCAGTTATGTCGATGCCGATTGTTTCCCCCAAGAACAATCCTGCAGAGATAAACTCCAATTAATATATACCTTCCGGAAGGAAGGAGCATTCCCCAGCTTTGTATATTAACAAAACTGCAATGCAACGAGGAAAACCTCTCAATGACATACCAAAAAGAAAAAACACAGCGCATCGGTGCTGTGTTTTTTCTTTGCCATATTCTGTCGGTTGTTTTGTTATTTTGTTCATATTTTTTCATACTTTTCTATCCCATTGATTGACTTTTAACATATTAACTGATAAACTAGTGAAAAGAGGCATTTTACGGAATATGAATTGTAATACAAATCGGGGTGTGTTCAATTCAACTGGAGGGACGTATTATGTCTGTAGTACATTTACAATTTAATATTATTTTATAATCTGAAGGAGGAGTAATATGTTATTAGCTATCCAAATTTTACTCGGTGTCTTATTCGCAGGTACAGGTGTCGGACTCGTTGTTGACGTTGCCAAGAATCGAATGGACAAAATCAAAGATGCGACTGGTAAACAGTGGGCTTCTGCTTTCGCAGTAGGTATCATTGCCAACTTCCTTGATACATTAGGATGTGGTTCTTATGCACCATCTACATTCATGTATAAGTTATTCAACCAGATTGATGATATCGATATTCCTGGTACACTGAATGTTGGAGATACTTTCCCTGTTATTTTTGAGGCATTCATCTTCACAACATCAGTTAATTGTGATCCTATGTTTCTAATCATAATGTTTGTTTGTGCTGCAGTTGGTTCGTTTGGTTTTGCGTCTATTGTTACCAAATGGCCTCGTAACAAAATCAGAATCGCTCTTGGTACAGTTATGATTCCACTTGCTGTTGTTATGCTCTGCAAGAATACAGGTGTTGGACCTTTCGGTCTCGTAGGAACTTTAACAGGTCTTACAGGCTGGAAATTAATCGTAGCCGCAGTTCTTAATATTCTGTGGGGTGCTCTGATGGATATCGGATTTGGTCTGTATGCTCCGTGTATGGCTACTTGTCTTCTGCTCGGAGTTGATGCGCAGGCTTGCTTCCCTGTATTCATGGGATCTTGTGCATGTCTGATGCCAGCTTGCTCTATCGAATTTATTAAGACAAAGAGATACGATGTTCCACATACAATCGGTAACGCTCTCGGCGGATGTATCGGTGTATTTATTGCCTGGAAACTGGTTACAGGACTTCCGATGTTCTGGCTGATCAACCTGATCTGTGTTGTTCTTCTGTGGACATCTTACACACTGTTAAGCGCAGCTAAGAAAGACGCTAAAGCAGGTGTTGCTTAAACAATAATTGAATATTAGTTACAACAATAATACGAGGCGGTTCTTAAATTAAGAACTGCCTTATATATTTTAGCAATATTGGTTTTTTTATAAGTCTTATTGCTTAAACTTCATTTAAAATACAATAATAAAATTACGGAGATTATTTACATGTTTATTAATGAGTATACAATGACTCGCAAGCGTTATGACAAATGGTCTGTTCCCAAGTTCTGGAAATCAGGTCCTATGTTTTTCATTTGGTGTTTTATTTTTATCATCGGAACTCTGAGTTGGATTTACTTCAATACAATAACTGTACCGCTCAGATGGAAAACCGTATGTGCATTCCTTGTCTTTATATCCGTTTACCGCGGTGTATTTTTCAAATGGATGCACGCTGATAAAACATTTCGCGTAACACGCGGCCAATACTTTAACGGGAAGAACTGGACCTGCAAAGTAATAATCGGCGAGAAGAATATCACCCTTTATATCAACAATAAGCTGAACAACAAAGTGGACTGGAAAGATATTAACAGATTTGAAGAGGCAAAATCTTATTACAAACTTGCTTCTGGAGATCAAAACGAAGGTGTTATGCTAGACAAGGATTCTTTTACAGAAGGTGATTCTGAACAGTTTAAAACCTGGATGCAGGAACACCATCCGGATATTCCTTACGGACCAATTCATCCGGCATATGACAAATAGATATTTTTTGCAATTTTATGCGATATTTTACAAGAGTGAAAAAGACCTGAAACATTTATATTATGATTCAGGTCTTTTCTTATCACAGTTTTAATATTTTTCTAATACATACAAATTCTAACCGAAAATTCTATTTTTCATTGTTCCTAAAACATTCAAGGGACAAGCTCTGCAGATTATTCGTTTTTTTCCGGCTGCTTATTCATCTGGCGTCTGACCATTCTTGCTTTATAAATATTTTTCCATTTCATTGGCATCCATATATATTTCGCATTACTTTTCTCTATGATAAATAATTTAAACGCCTCTGCTTCCCCAGTCAGAAATCCATTTTTGGGAAGTATGACCAGTTCATCGTTTTCAATTCCCAGATAAAATGTCTTCTCATCTTCCCACAAACTATATACGTTCTTATAATATCCTACACGTTCTTCGGAATGTTCTTTCTTTGCACGGATATCCTCATTTCCAAATAAATAATTAATTTCTTCATTTAAAGTAATATCCGGATTTCTCTTCATCAAAGCTATCGTTATATATTGTCTTCCTATTCCCAAAAACGTCAGAAATGCCCCAATAAGGGCGCTGACAGCAACCCCTGATTTTCCTATATCCATCTTTATCTCCGGTCTCACAAATGGCAATAGAATGAATGTAATGCCTATCAGAATCAAGCCCGGTGTTACCGTTGGATGTTCTACTCGATTTTTAAAATTGATGAATCTCTTTATTAGCTTCGTATCACGTCTTGTCTGCACCTCATAATGCACTCGCCTGCGATCCTGTGATGTCTTCTTTTCCATCTTGTCACCTCTCATAACATTAAAAAGGGGATACAGATTCTTAATCCGGAAACTGCATCCCTCCATTATATACTTATGAAATACCAGTAGATAAATTAAAATCACTCATTTTATACATCTTTTGTCCGAACGGCATTCCATATATATATCTACTCCCGGCGCTGCTCTTTCTGGCGCATCTTCAATTTCAGCAAAGCTTTCGCTTTCAGGCAGTCCAGTTTGACCATATTATTCTCGCCTACAACGTCTGTCTCTGTACCATCCGCACTCTTATTGATATCCACGATACCATCCAGATAGTCATTAACAACAACAAACTGTGCTACAGTTCCGCTGAAATTCAGTCCGGTAACCGGAATATCACGGATGCCTAACTGCTCACATGTATTTGTAAAGTCTACATCACTGTTGCCCCATCCATCAGATGAAATAATTACGCCATCTGCCCGCATCATCTCTGCCATAGCAGCAGCTCTTGTACCCACACGGATCTTGTCTTTGTTATCATCCGGTGTACCTACAATAATAAGTCCCATCAGGTCCAAATCTGTATCTTCAGCCACTACTTCCAATAACGGATCTCTGAAGTGATGTAACGATGTTTCCTTTGTTGACGGTCCAATTCCCATACTAACACCTCCTACTGCATAGAGCGAATAATACCATCACGATACTCATTCGGAGTGATCATGACCGGCATATTGCCCATTTCAATGATTGATTTACCACCTTCAACCCCTGACGGTTCATCCGGAAACAGATGCGTATCGTACATTGCTCCCTGGCCTGCAACTTGGCGAATAATCACCACTCTCTTCTTTCCAGGTCTTACTTTATCATGATATTCATGTCTTTCTGTGCATTTCTCACCTTTAAACTTTTTCAGTTTTTCACGATAGGTCTGAATAAATTTATCGCAAAGTCTGTGTGCAGTAAATGGTCCGTGTCTTTCTTGCCCCATACCTGATGCAAATGTAACGTCAAAGGAAATAATATAATCATCATCTCCCGGTGTACCAGCTCGATTCAAATATAACTGATCTTTCAGATTACCCTCTGATGATCCGAATTCATGACATTGCTTGCCATCCACATCTACACCTGTCAACATTACATATACACCTGTTACCGTATGTGTAATACCTTCTCCCAGCTTTCCAAGAACCTTTGTAGAAATCGGGATAATATCCATAATCGTGTTCGTCCAGCGATCATGATCTCCCGGTTTGATAATCTGGATATCAATCTTCTCAATGCAATCATCTTCTGCTGTCAACTGTTCCAGCATCCCCTTGCTGACAGTCATATGGCCATCCGTTGTAATATTGTTTTCATCGCCCCATTCAACATCCGTCATATGAAAGGCTTTGATAACAAGGCGACGTAAATTAATCTCTTTTTCAGCCATCTTCGTTACCTCCATATTTTTCTCGTCAATGTTTTCACATTATATATTTATTATACAATAAATTCTACGAACTTCCAACAAATTATCATGCAATTATTTTTTCTTTTTTAATGTATTCTTTATATTTTTATAAAAGCAAATGTGTCTTTATAAAAAAGGCAGATGCGCTAAACGCATCTGCCCCTTTTAGCTTAAATTAGATTTTAGCTACATACTCGTATGGCAACGGAACAATAGTTCCAGGTGTCTGGATTTTCTCTAACTGCTCCAGAGTTGCTTTTACAATCTGTGTCTGCTGTTCTACATTGTGCGGTCCACCAGCATTAGCACCCATAGGTACCAGCGGAGCTACTGCACGAGGAGTACCAGTCTGACGAACAACTGGTGGAAGAGCTGCAATAATAATTGTAGGAATTCCAGCTTCTTCAATCGCTCTCTGCACCAATACTGCAGAGCGGTGGCAAGTACCTCAACCAGCTGTGAGGATTACTGCATCAACATCCTCATTTTTGAACATTTCAGCGACAGCCGGACCAGTTTCATGTTTAAATTTCTCCTGGTTTCCGCCACCACCCATGAATCCAGCATGTACCGGAGCACAAGCTCTGATAAATCCTTCTGCTGCTAATTCATGAATTCTGTCAATCGGGAACATACAGTTGATGTCTTTGTTAACATCACTGTTATCATATCCACCATGGGATACCATCAGATCGCTTGATGGTGTAGTGTTCTCTATCTTTCTCCAAGTGAAGTCACCTGCAAGGTTGAATCTCTCCTGACTCTTCTTATGAACACCTGCTGCTGTAGCAAGAGCGATAGACATATCTTTCAGCTCTTTTGTTACAGGAGTCCATACAGCCGGTGGAGTAATAGGAACGAATATTTCAGACTGTAAGCCTTTAACAACCGTTAAACTCATTTTTAATCCTCCTTATTATCATCCAAACGTGCGCGCATTTCTTCTTGTTTGCGTCGTTCTTTTTCTATGTTACTGACATATTTATCATTTACTTCAGGTCCTAATTGTTCCGGAAAACTCATGTTCCATCCGAATTCCTGACCAACTTTTGGCTCGGTATCACAGATAAACATTCTCTTCGGAGCTTTGAAGAATCCCAAACGACCTTTCAAGTCTATGCTGATGCTGCAATCATCAACGTCAACTACAACACCCTCCATATAAATGATTCTGTCTCCATAATTCAAACGCTCATTATTCATTCACGGTCACCCGGAATTAATCGTATTTCTCTTTACGTTTCTGGCTCATCGGAAGTGCCTGCTCATTGTCAACAAGATCAACTTTCTTGCCATAAGCTTCTTCAATCAGCTCAACGTTTGTAGATTTAACGTTTGGATTCCATTTCTTCTCAGCAGCTTTTACTTCTTCACCAGCCATTGCTGTCTTCAGCATAGCAAGTGCACGGATTGCATCTTCCTGGCAAAGAGTATTGCAACCAAGTACTTCGTTCTCAATACCGGACTCAGATTTGTTGTTATCAACCATGTACTGCATGTGTTTATTACCAACAACAAGTGCTCCCTGTACTGCACAGTAAGACATACCTACTGTCGGAACACCTCTCATACCGATCTGCTCGATATGACTTGCGAAGTCAATGTGGTTATTTCCGAAACCTTCTGTTGTAACGAAAGCACCATCCGCATCCATCATCTCTACTGTATGACCTACACGACGAGATACATAGAACTTCTCAGCATTGATCTGAGGAGATCCTACAAATACAACTCCGCAAAGGTCAACTTCCGGATCATGAAGTGCTTCCAGTACAAGAGGCTCTCTCCAATAATGTCTGGACATCTCTTTAGATGCAGGTCCGATACATGTTAATGCATGGATACATCCATCCAGTACTTCCAGCGGAGATACGCAGATCGGAACGTTTCCTAAGTCTACGTTAGCTCTTGCGCCAAGGATACCAACAGGTTCTACAGGAAGGATGAAGTTATCATGCATAGCTCCCTGTCCCATGATTTCCTTAACAATTACAACTTTTTTCTTTCCAGGACGACGGATAGATTTCAATTCCTCTGTATCTGTTACAAGGCTTTCATCTAACTCTTTCATCACTTCACGGATTTCCTGTGTAATGATGTCAAATGCTGTATGAGCAGCCATAGGTCCACGACGCTCCATGTTTGTCTTCTCCTGGATTACGATATTACCTTTGATAAAGATCTCTCCTTTATCTGGGCAACCCGGACGTCCCCACATGATGTTCTCATCAAGGTATCCTTCTGAAGAACCGAACTCACCGATCTGAACTCCGCCTTCATCTGTACCAGTCAGCATCATAACAACGCCATCAAGTACTCTTGTAACACCTTCACCGATGATTGAATCGCCTTCTTTTGTAGCGATTGGCTGAACATCCATGATAGTTTCTGAATATGTGTGATATTTATCAGGAGTGATAATTTCCAGATGGAAATCTTTAACTAATTCCTGATCAGCAATAACGTCTGCTTCAATTCCTTCACGGATGTAAAGAGTTGTTCCTTCGATCTTTGTCTCCGGTCCTCTCTTAACTTCTGTGATCTTGAAATGTTTTCTTGTTAATTCACCAGCAACTTTTTCTACGTCAGCGTCTGCTGCAGCTGCTGTGTCTGCTGTAGCTGCTCCTGCTGGAACTTCTGCTACCGCTGCTCCTGATGCTCCAAGAGCTCCAACCGGGATCTCAAGATTGATATCTTTTCCTTCTCCGATATGAATCTTTAATGTTCCACCTGCAACCGGTGCTGCAACTGGTGCTGCTTCCTCTGCCGGTGCCTCTGCAACTTCCTCTGCCTCTGCTGCCGGTGCCTCTGTTGTAGGTGCTTTCACACCATCCAGGACATCATTTGTTAACGGGCAAAGAGAATCACAAGTTTTTGTAAGTTTTGCTCCTAATACCTCTTCGATTGTCAGGCATCCATCCAGATTTAATAATCCTGAATCTACCAAATCATCAAAGATAGCCGGATCTTCCAGATTAGCTGGTTCAATTGTGATGCCAGCTTCTGCTCTACAGCATAATACCGCAGGATCATGAGCATGTTCTTTAGCTGTTTCAGCTGTGATTGACATATTGTTTCCCTCCTTGTATTGGTTGAAAAAATCTACCTGTGCTTTATCGCACATAGTAATGTATATATACAGCCACGCCCGGCAGAGAGATTAGTCTCTTTTTCCCCAGGCCGAAGAATCGGGGGTCTAAGGCCCTTGCCTGTACGTGACGGTATTACCTAAAATAGAATGTGATTAAAAGTCAATATCCTGACTTACCTGTTTAGAAACTCTCAGAGTTCTGTACAGTGGATGTCCAACTGTTCTCATAACATGGTCTGTCTGATGGAATACTTTCAAGCCCATCTTCGGTCCGGATGCCATAACTGTGTTAGAGCAGTCAGAGCAGTTACCGATGATGATATATTCACATTTGTCTTTCTTGAACTGCAGGTTGTTCTTAACCTGTCCAGGGCAGTTACCAGGTCTTAAGCACTTCAGTGGTGCACCCGGTTTATTCTCGATCGCCTGTTTACATCTGCACATAGAAACAACGTTTCCGTTCATCTTCTTAGCGATCTCTCTCATACGTTCTTCACTACCACCGCAGGCACATACTAATATACCTACATTAGCTCCGTGAAGATCTGGAAATTCAACAGTTACAAGAATTGCTCCTGTTGTCTTGGTAATCGGTGCATCTAATTCTGTAGATTTACCTGTGAAGGCTCCTCCCATGATGATCTCACCGTATTTGCCATCAATTCCACCTGCCTTCTCGATCAGTTCGCCAACGCTTACACCGACCGGCACATCCATATATACGTGTGCTGCATTACCACCGTTCAGTTTTCCACGAACCGTTAAGTTCTTGCTGATACATGGTCTCTTCTCATCGATTGCTTCTGCAACTCGACAGGCAGTCTCAACATTTACAACTACTGCTCTTGCAGCTGATGGAAGCTGAGTTGTATCAAGGTTCACACCCAGACACTCTCTTACTACCGCACGTTCTTCTCCCATTGGATAAATATCCGGAAGCAGATGCATTGTAATAGCAGACTCCTTCTCAAGAGCTTTCTGCAGAGCTTTGATTGCTTTGTGATGTTTTTTCTTAATTGCGATAATCGTCTTCTCAGCATGTGTGATTTCCATGCAGTATTTGATACCGCGGATTACTTTATCTGTCTGTGTCTCAATCTGCTGTGTATTGTGCTCCAGTCCCGGTTCACACTCAGCAGCATTGATCAGGATATATCCACAGTCGATGCTGAAATCCTTTGGCAGTTCCGGGTTGATCTCCGGATTAATCTCTCCCATCGGAGTCTCTGCCAAGTTAATGTTAAGCTTAACTCCTGTCGGGAATCCAGCTCCTCCCATTCCAACTACTCCGGCTGCTTTTACCATATCCAGTTTACTTGCATCTTCCGGCACATCGATCGGCACGAATTCATCCGGCTGCTCGTCTGCAGCTTCAATGATGATTCTGTCATCTGTAATCTCTGTTACTTTTCCGTATACACTGGCATAGATGTTAGCTCCAAGTCCAGTCGGTGTAGCAATCAGTGTACCTTTTTTTACATCCGCCCCAACTTCAACGCACGGTGCACACGGTGCGCCAACATGCTGACGTAATAAAATCTGTACTTTTCCCATGACACTATTCTCTCCTTTTCTTTTATATATAAGTAAAAAACGAAACCGATACCATGGTTCGTTTACTTATTCTGACTTAACTTCGCTGTTACATTCTGTTCTTCTGACTTTTAAACTTTTAATATAATATGTAGATAATGCATACTCTCCAGCTTTCTGCTGTGAGAATATAAATCGTATAATCATTATTATTCTTTTTTTATCCGTTGTTCAGCTCGCCACATTCCTTTATTCATAGATGCTTTCTATAAGTTATTTTTTTAACGCAACATAGCTGCACTTCTTCTGGCGGAGGCATGTGGGAATCGAACCCACCCAGGACGCTCTTAACGCCCCACACTAGTTTTGAAGACTAGGAGGCACACCAGTCACCCATCTACCCCCATATTATGCGCTTTTCATTCGCTTGTTAAGAATAGCACAATATTCGTTATTTTTCAACACTTTTTATTTAAATTTATAATATCAAAAAAGCATTGACTTTTCAAGGGTTTTCGTAGATAATAGAAACAAGAGATTAAACGCGGTACTAGAATACGGTCTATTTGTTAATTTTATGTCGTACTTTTGTATGATTATTCGTGTTTATCACTGAATTTGCTCTCATTTTTTTGAGTCTATTTTAAAAAAGGCACATTGCAAACTCGGGGTTTCTATGTGTTTTTATAAAATTTATAGAGGTTTTCTATAAATAATAATTATTCAATATCTCATATTAAGGAGGGACTAATTATGGAGTTAAAAGCAAATGTGAATTTTGCAAACTACGAGGCAGCACTTCAGGTTGTTGACGCACATACAGCCGGAGAATTTTGCCGTATGGTAATCGGGGGATTTCCAGAGCCGGAAGGCAACACCATGATTGAAAAGAAAAAATGGATGGAGGAGAATTACGATCACGTTCGTACAGCTCTGATGCTGGAGCCTAGAGGACACCACGATATGTTTGGTGGTTTCTTATGCAAACCAGTCAGCGACGAAGCAGATCTGGGAGTTATCTTCATGGATACAGGCGGATATCTGAACATGTGCGGACATTGTACAATCGGTTCCGTTACTGTTGCAATCGAAGCAGGACTTGTTGAATCCCATGAAGGTGAAAACGAAGTTGTTCTGGAAGCTCCTGCAGGAATCATTCGTACAACAGCTATGGTAGAAAACGGAAAAGTTACAGGTGTTACACTTACAAATGTACCTGCATTCGTTTACAAAGACAACTTAACAGTTAATATTGACGGAGTAGACATTCCTTATACTATTTCATTCGGTGGAAGTTTCTTCGCATTAGTTGATACAACTAAGCTTGACATCGGAGAGATCAACGCCAAGACAGTTCCGGCATACACAGCTCTCGGAATGAAGATGCGTGATAAGATCAATGCTGAAGTTAAGATTCAGCACCCAACACTTGACATCACAGAAGTTGACCTTGTTGAGTTCTACGGACCAACACCAAATCCGGATCAGGCTACTATGAGAAACGTTGTAGTATTCGGTGATGCTCAGGCTGACCGTTCACCTTGCGGAACAGGTACAAGTGCTAAACTTGCTACACTTCATAAATGGGGTGAGCTTGGCGTTGGAGAAGAATTCATTTACGAAAGCTTCATGGGAACACGTTTCAAAGGTGTAATCAAAGAAGAAACTAAGATCGGTGATTACGATGCAGTTATTCCAATGGTTACAGGTACAGCTTACCTGACAGGTGTTGCTACATATATTATCGATGGAGACGATCCGTTAAAATACGGTTTCCTTATCGGATAATTATTCATCAGATTATATTTACGGGAGAGAACCTGTTTCTTGGTTCTCTCTTGTTTTATTATAGCAGTATGGAAAATGTATCATGACAGCACGGCTACATCTCCACTGCTAACCAGCGATAAATCACATTTCACGGAATTTACCGCTCATATAACAACGAGGAAAGGAAACATCGTATGCCAAGGAAAAGACAATCCACAAAGAGCCGCATTGTTAAAGCTGCATGGAATTTATTTTTCAAAAATGGTTATGAAGATACCACTGTCGAGGATATCATAGCAGCATCCAAGACTTCCAAAGGTACTTTTTATCATTATTTCAAAGGGAAGGAAGCTTTGTTAAACAGTTTATCTTATCTCTTTGACCAGAAATACGAAGAATTATATGGTGTGATCGATCCTGCATTGTCTGCTTATGACAAATTGCTTTTCCTGAATCATGAATTATTTTATATGATCAAGACAAGTGTGGATATCAAGCTTCTTGCTTACCTGTATTCTTCTCAGTTGATCACCAAAGACAAAAAATCTCTGTCTGATCACAAGCGTTTTTATTTCACATGGATCACAGAGATTATTCAGACAGCTTTAGATAATGGGGAGTTCAAGAACACCAGCACAACTGAAGAATTAGTAAATATCTATGCTATGTATGAACGTGCCATTCTTTACGACTGGGCATTATTTAAAGGCAAATTTGATCTGACAGACTATAGTGACAAGCTGTTACCACATGTCTTGGATACCTTTGTCGAAGGAGTTTAAAATTTTATAACAACAGGAAAAGAGCAGATGGTTTTCCATCTGCTCTTTTCCTGTTGTTAGTTATGTTGTAGTATACTTATACAAGACACTCATGCATATTTTCTTCCTGAATCCCGTTCTTCTCCATCATCGCTTTGATCTGGTCACGTTCATCCAGGTTCGCGCACCAGGAAAGTCCGCATCCCGCTGATATCGCACGCGGCACCGGAATAATCCTTCCCGGAACATTCTGCTCTTTACAAGCCTTTTCCATAGCCATAGCATCTGCTGTTGTATGGAATGTAATTATAAGTTTCATTTCTTTTTTTCTCATGTCAGTCTCACTACTCCTCTTACTCGTCTTCTGCCAGTTCATGGATCGCACGAATTGCAGTATCCACTTCCTCGTCTGTATTATAATGGGAAAAGCTGAATCTTACAGCTCCCTGTTCAACCGTTCCAAGTGCTTCATGCATAAGCGGTGCACAATGCCCACCTGGTCTTGTCGAAATACCATATTCAGTAAGAAGTTCATCACTGACTTCTGCGGAATCGTAATCACCGATATTCAGTGTCACGATCGCGCAACGCTCCTTCGTATCGAAGTCGCCGTATATTGTTACACCCGGCACATCTTTTACGCCATTATAAAAACGCCACATCAGTTCTTGTTCACGGGCGCGTATTGCATCCACGCCTGTTCTCTCCAGATAGTCCATGGCTGCATGAAGGCCTGCAATTCCATGTCCATTGAGTGTCCCCGCTTCAAGCGCAGTCGGCATCTGCACCGGATGTTTTTTATTGTATGTCTGCACACCACTTCCGCCAACCTTCAGCGGTCTGACTTCCAGTCCTTCTCTCACATAAATTCCACCTGTTCCCTGTGGTCCCAGCAGACCTTTATGTCCCGTAAAGCAAAGAACATCGATATGCATCTTCTGCACATCTATCGGAAATATTCCTGCAGTCTGTGACGCATCAACAACAAACAACACACCATGTTCTTTCGCCATATCGCCAATCGGTTGTAATGGGATATAATTTCCTGTCAGATTCGATCCATTTGTACAAATAATCATCTTCGTCTCAGGTGTGATCGCATCTTCTATATCACGGATATCAAGAGTCCCTTTCGGATTGCTTTTCACAATCGTAAGTTTCACTCCTTTTTCCTGCATCTCATACAGAGGACGTAATACTGAATTATGCTCCAACATCGTTGTAATCACATGATCTCCCGGATTCAGCAATCCTTTGATCGCAATGTTAAGACTCTCCGTTGAATTTGCTGTAAATGCAATCTGCTTCGGATTCTCTGCACCAAAGAAACGGCATAACTGATCTCTCGTATCATAAATCACTCTTGCCGCACTTAAGGACGCTTCATTCGCCCCTCTTCCGGCATTGCCCATTGAACTCATTGCCTGCACAACTGCATCAATCACTTCCTGTGGCTTATGCATTGTTGTAGCTGCATTATCCAAATAAATCATAATCCTTATCCTCTCATACAGGCGGATAACCGTCTGCTCTTAGTATACTTGTTTTTAATTCTCCCGTCTAATAGATATATTATATGTTCGTGTCACTTTATAGATCCCATCTATTAGTCTCGTCATTATACCGCTTTCTCGCCCTGTTCTTTCTTAAGTTCATGGCTTTCAAGCCCATAAACTTCTTTTACAATTTTCACAAAACGCTCTGCACTTCTTGATAGCTGATAATTCTTATTATATACAAGATTGATATCTCTGCCGTCATCACTCTCCGGAATAGGAAATGCAAGGAGAAACCCTGCTGCCACTTCATCTTTTGTTGCCAGCTTTGATAATACAGAAATTCCCATTCCCTGTCTGACAGACTTCTTAATTGTCTCCTGATTCTCAATACTTGCAATGATGTCCAGGTCTGTCATCTTGATTCCGGCATCTTTTAACTGATTCTCTGCTTCTTTACGTGTTCCGGATCCTTCCTCACGCATGATCACATGTTCCTCTTTCATCCAGGAAATATCTTCCGGATCCATCTTCTGCAGTTTCTGATATCTTTCTGTATTCGGTGTAATAATTACCAATTCGTCCTTATAGAACGGAATATATTTGCAATGTTTCTTTTCCAGAACCGTTCCGGTAAATCCGACATCTGCCATATGATCAATAATCTGCTGTACCACTTTGCTGCTATCTGTCTCAACAATTTTAATTTGTTCATCCGGATAACGCGCATTAAAACTCATAAGTGCTTTTGGGAGAAGATGCTGTGCCGGAATTGTGGAAGCTGCAATTGTAATTCCATGTTTTTTCTCACCTTTTTCCGTTCCAAAACTCTCTTCTATCTTCTTCTGCAGATCGATCATCTGCTTTGCATATTTGTATAATTCTGTGCCGTCATCAGACAGACTTACTTCTTTTGTATTTCTTACGAATAATCTTGCGTTTAATTCTTTCTCCAGCGATGAAATATGTGCACTGATCGTCGGCTGTGTCAGGAACAGATCTTTTGCCGCTTTCGAAAAACTACCACCTTCTGCTACTTTTACAAACGCTTCTAACTGTTTCAGATTCATTAGTATGCCACCCTTTCACTCTCTGCACCGGTTTTTTTCGTTACTTTGATACTGTCCATATACTCCAGAATCGGTTTTGCACTTTTTCTGCTCGTATCAAAAATGTCTCTTACCTGTGCAATTGTAATGATCGGATCTTCCGACAGTTTTGCTAAGATGATTTCCTTCGCTTTGTCCATATATTCAGTAAGCGTATACATGTCATCTGTAACTTTGACAATCTTTCCTTCTTCCAGCAAAATATTTAATATATCGTCTCCGATCTCCCGACTGACTTTTCCAAGATCAATCTCCGTATATTTCAGGAAATCATATTTTGCTTTGCGGAAGCTGTCAAGATAGGTTCCGGATACTTTCTCATAAGTATCATCTTTGGTGACTTCATAATCAGGTGTACATAAAAATTCATCTACACGTTTGATGTGTCCGTTGTTTTCTTCTTTTTCAATAATTTTATCAAATACATTTGGCTTCACTTTTTTGAAGAAAGTCATCTGTACTTCTGCTTTTTTCATTCCATAACGGTATGGATGCTCTTCTTCGTATTTCTCCAGTGCATCCGTCAGCTTCTTCGCTGCTTCACGCTCAGAATCCGCATGCCAGACATAAGTATCTTTTCTCATCGGGAATGTGTAAATCGTTCCCTCTTCTTCCAACTCTTTTACATCTTCTGCAACTTCTTCCGGTGACAGTGCAGTAAGCTTCGCAAGCTCTGCACAGGAAATCAGTGTATCGCCGTGTGCTTTCGCATGCAATGCGATAACATCTGCGGAGGAACCAGATTCCTTTCTTTCCAGTTCTTCAATGACATCGTCCTGGAATCTGCGCTTAATCTTCGGATTCGGCTCCAGGATCACGCCTCCACCGATCGTCTCCATCGGTGAATAGAAGCGGACAACAAATTTGTCTCCTCTTCTGACTGCAATCTCTTCTTCCAGGCGAAGCTGTACATAACCACTCTCACCCGGTCCGATTTCTTCCTTGTCAAGAAGAACTGCACGACATAAAATCTCGCTTGTTCCTGTGAAGAAATGAAGCCGCGAATGATTGGTCAGCACGCGTAACGATGAGTCCAGCACATTCAGTTTTACATCAAGAAGATCTGTATTCTTCATACTGTTGACCGGCGCAAGCACGCATCCTCTCTTGATCTCCTTTTTCTTAACGTTGGAAAGATTGATTGCAACCCGCTGTCCTGCGTAACATTCTTTCTTATCCTCTCCATGCACCTGAATGCTTCGGATTTTACATTCTTTGCCGATCGGATACATCTCCAATGTGTCTTCTTTGGAAATCGTTCCGGATACAAGTGTTCCGGTGATAATCGTTCCAAATCCTGACAGTGTAAATGCACGGTCAATTGGAAGACGCGGGATCGTGTGAATATCCTTCTGGACAATGTCATCGCTTGTCAGATGCACGATCTCATCGATCAGTTTGTCCAGTCCCTGTCCGGTTGCGGCAGATACTTCCACCACCGGTGCTCCTTCCAGAAATGTGCCTGCCAGCTCGTCTTTTACATCTTCTTCTACAAGTTCCAGCCACTCTTCATCTACAAGATCACATTTATTCAATACAATAATACTTTTTTCAATTCCCAATAAATTCAGAATATCCATATGCTCTCTTGTCTGCGGCATGATTCCTTCGTCCGCTGCAATGACAAGCAGCACAAGATCCATTCCTACTACACCGGCAACCATGTTGTTAATAAATTTCTCATGTCCCGGAACATCGATGATTCCTGCACGATCTCCACCCGGAAGGTCAAAATACGTAAATCCAAGGTCAATTGTAATTCCACGGCGCTGTTCTTCTTCCCATCGGTCTGTATTTCTTCCGGTCAGTGCTTTAATGAGTGTCGTCTTACCATGGTCTATATGCCCGGCCGTTCCAATGATGATATTTTTCATAGCCATTCTCTCCTAACGTACTTCTATCAGACTCTTCTCTTCAAACACCTGCAGTTCCTGTAACTGCTTAGCGAGTAATTTGAAATTCTGTTCATCCATCGTTCTTACGTCGATCAGCACAGTGTCATTTGCTGTTCTCGGAATCAACGGCACCGGCATATGGCGCAGTCTTTCTTCAAGCTCTGTAATGCTGATCTTCTCAGGATTGATCGCAACGCCCATACTTGCGATACGCTCCAGAGGGAGAGAACCTCCGCCAATCTGTGATTCAAGTGGAACCACACTGATCTCGGCAGAAAGCTTTGCCGCTTTTAAAATACGGCATAATTTCTTAGCATCTTTAGTCACTTCGTCTAATGATTTTGTAATCATGCGAAGAACAGGAATGTTCTGAACTGCCTTTTCTTCAGACAGATATTCCTGTAATACACGTTCCAGCGTTGCCGCTGTAAATTTATCAATACGGAGAGCACGGGTAAGCTGGTTCTTCTTCATCATATCGATGTATTTCTTCTTACCGATAATGATACCTGCCTGTGGTCCTCCCAATAATTTATCGCCACTGAAGCAGACAACATCCGCACCTTTTGCAATGGATTCCTGTACAGTCGGCTCGTGTGTAAGACCGTATCTTTCCAGGTCAATGAGCACACCACTTCCCAAGTCTTCCACTACCGGAAGATCATGTTCCTTCGCAAGCGGGATCAGTTCATCAATCCCTACTGTATCTGTGAATCCAACAATACGGTAATTGCTTGTGTGTACCTTCAGAAGTGCCTTTGTCTCTTCTGTGATCGCATCTTCATAATCATCATAGTGTGTCTTGTTGGTTGTTCCTACTTCCACAAGTGAAGCCCCGCTCTGCTCCATAACATCCGGGATGCGGAACTTACCGCCAATCTCTACAAGCTCGCCACGGGAAACAATCACTTCCCCTCCTTTAGCAAGCGAGCTCAAAATAAGCATAACAGAAGCAGCGTTGTTATTGACTGCCATCGCAGCCTCTGCCCCTGTAATTTTGCACAACAATTCCTCGAAGTGCGAATAACGTTCGCCACGTCTTCCGGCTTCGAGATTATACTCCAGATTTGAATATCCTGTTGCAATAGCCGCTACCCTCTTCATATGTTCCGGGCTTATCGGTGCTCTTCCCAGATTGGTGTGGAGAATGGTCCCCGTACCATTCATTACCATGCGCATGTTCGGCGTATGCATTGCAGACACTGTCCGCTCGATCTTCTCCGTCAACGCTTCAATCTGTCTCTTTGCTTCCTCTTCGTCTTCACATTTTGCAATATAAGCACGCAGACGATTCATCTCCAGATGAATGGATTCCATAACCGTCTCCCGGCTATAAGTCTCTATCAACATCTGGACTTTCTCATCAGCAAGCAGCACATCCACTTTCGGGATACTGCGATACAACATATTCTTGTCCATATTTTTCTTCCTTCCACTTTTTCTTTGACTTAAAACAGTCGGATCAACTTGTCGCTCTTAGGTGCAACCTTTCCGATCACCGAAATCGTGGTATCCATGCTTGCATTCTTAAAATCTGCCAGCATCTCATTCAAATTATCCGGTGCCACACTGATTAACAATCCGCCGGATGTCTGTGGGTCATATAGCAGGTCCAGATAATACTCCGGAATAGAACCTGCGTCTACTTTCCCGATAGAATATCCTCGGTTCTTGTATGCTCCGGCCGGGACCAGTCCCATCTTCGCGAAATCGATCGCATCGGTAAGGTATGCAATGTCTTTAACATTGATTTCAAATGTCACATCACTGGCTGATGCCATCTCGACACAGTGACCGAGAAGTCCAAATCCTGTGATGTCTGTGCAGGCGCTGACGTCATATTTCTCAACCGCCTGTTTTCCTCTCTTATTCAGCGATGCCATAACCGTCTGCGCTTCTCTGATTGCTTCCGGTGATGCCATATCTGCTTTGATCGCAGTATTAACGATTCCGCTTCCTATTTGTTTCGTTAAAACCAGGATATCTCCCGGTCTGCATCCGTAATTCTTAAAGATCTTATCCGGATGCACAAAGCCTGATACACAGAGACCATATTTCGGTTCATCATCCTGCACCGAATGTCCTCCTACCAGAACAGCTCCTGCTTCCTTCACTTTGTCTGCTCCTCCGGCAAGGATATCCCCTAAAATAGCTGGATCCAGGCAGTTCGGGAATCCAACAATATTCAAAGCTACTGCCGGTTCTCCTCCCATCGCCCACACATCACTCAGTGAATTGGCTGCTGCAATCTGTCCGAACATATACGGCTCATCTACGATCGGTGTAAAGAAATCCACCGTCTGTATCATAGCAATATCATCTGTCACTTTATATATAGCGGCATCGTCCGACGTCTCAATACCTACGATCAGGTTCTTGTCCTCGAACTTCGGCAACTTACCCAGAACCTGGGCAAGGGTCTCAGGACCAATCTTAGCTGCTCACCCTGCCGTCTTCGTCAAGCTTGTCAGTTTTACATCTGATTTCATACTTGTTTTCTCCTCTCCTTGGTATTGAATGTAACTTCCGCCTCCTGCGAGGCTGTTTCCGCTATACATCTATTATATAGCCTGTTAAATATATGCAAATAAGCCGGACTTCCTGTGCGACTCACAAGTGTCCGGCTCTATTACCTCTGTTACAAAATCTGTCTGGACAAATGATTAAGGTCTGATGATCTTACCAGCACCTGCCATTGTCTCAACAATACTGTACATATTTGTTACAGTCCCTACCACCAGTTTTTCTTTCAATCCATAATAATCAAGGCATGTTCCACATGTCAGAATCTGAACCCCCTGTGCTTCCAGTGACTTCAAATCTTCCAATGAATCAGAACCTTCTGTGGTCAGAGTCGCTCCACCATTATAGAATAACATAGTTTTAGGCAAAGTATCAAGCTGTGTTATTGCAAAGATGAAACCTTTTATTAATACTTTTCCAAGTTCATCGTTACCAGATCCCATGCGGTCTGAATTAATTACTACAACTGTGTTATCTCTTGCGTCCGGCATACAAGTCTCCTCTCCTTCGCTTACTGTCTCAGGTGCTCCGTTCATCTGGATCGTAACTTTGTATTCTTTGTCAGCGATCTTCTCAGACTTTACTGCACCGCCTGAGCTTTCAGCCATCTTTGTTACGTTCTGAACGGCGATCTCATTGTCAACTAAAACTTCGATCGTCTCCGGGCCTGTGAGCGCCTGCATTGCCTTTTTGGTCTTTATAACCGGGATCGGGCAATTATCTCCCATAGCATTAACTGTAATCATAATGATTCTCCTTTCATGCCTTCCCTTTTTTATCTTATATAGATATATTCTATCATTGATGTGCGGAAAGGTAAATAGATTTCTTATTTGTAATTATATGATATTGTCCATCCTTATAAAAAGCCGGACACATCGTTCCTTTTTTAAACACTTCCAGAAATTCTTCCATTGTATGTACTTTCTCCGGAAAATAAGTGGCGCATACACCAACTTTCTCCGGTACATGACAGTCACTGGAACCAAGTGTGAAAAGTCCAAGTTCTTCTGCATATTCAGCAGCCTTATAACATGCTTCAAGCGACGTACTTCCATTCAAGACTTCCAACCCATCCAGTCCGTGCACGGTGCGTAAATTATCTTCCAGTCCTCTGTTATTATTGCGAAATGGATGTGCTGCAAAACACACGCCGCCCTGCGCTTTGACAAGATCAATAAAATCCTGTGCAGGTATCCGTTCTTTCGGATACTCTTCAATTCCAAATGCCACTATATCGCCCTGCAGGGAGAAAAATTCAATTCCTGTAAAGATCGGGAAATTCTCACGTCTGGAATATTCTGCTGCATATTCCTTAAGCCCCATGCTGTCATGATCTGTAATGCAGATTCCGTCCAGTCCTTTTGCCCTGGCGATGCGCACCATCTCATCCAGTTTCAGAAAACTGTCTTTGGAATATGTCATCTCATGCATGTGTGTATCGATCAGCATAATCATTTCCTCCCATAGTTGTCTGTTTTTCCAACTGTCCTTCTCTTTCTATTATATAAACTCCTGTCCCGTGCTTCAAATAGAGTTTTTTAATATATATTCATTATTATAGAAGATGCCTATAGGCTTTCTTTTTCTTTTCCGCCATGCTATAATCTTTCATGAATGACTATGCTAACAAATCATGAGAAAGGTTTTTAATTATGTGGATTGCAGATCAATGGAAAGATTATGAAGTAATAGATTGCAGCAAAGGAGAAAAACTGGAACGCTGGGGTGATTTTCTTCTTGTGCGCCCGGATCCGCAGGTAATCTGGGATACCAAAAAGACAAACAGTGGCTGGAAACATCCGAACGGACATTATCACCGCAGTAAAAAAGGCGGTGGCGAATGGGAATTTTTCGATTTGCCAAAACAGTGGCAGATTCATTATAAAGAGCTGACATTTAATTTGAAACCATTCAGCTTCAAACATACCGGACTTTTCCCGGAACAGGCAACCAACTGGGACTGGTTCTCCGATAAAATCAAAAACGCCGGACGACCGGTAAAAGTTCTGAACCTTTTCGCCTATACCGGAGGCGCTACTCTTGCGGCTGCCGCAGCCGGAGCAAGTGTTACACACGTAGATGCATCCAAGGGAATGGTTACATGGGCGAAGGAAAATGCAGCATCTTCCGGTTTATCCGATAAACCGATTCGCTGGCTTGTCGATGACTGTGTGAAATTTGTAGAACGAGAGATCCGCCGTGGCAATCACTATGATGCGATCATCATGGATCCACCTTCTTATGGAAGAGGTCCGAAAGGAGAAATCTGGAAAATCGAGGATGCCATTCATCCGCTTATCAAATTATGTACGAAGATACTCTCTGCCGATCCGTTGTTCTTCCTTGTAAATTCCTACACAACCGGTCTGGCACCTGCTGTTCTGACTTATATGATCGCGACAGAACTTGCACCATGGCACGGACATGTAGAATCCCAGGAAATCGGTCTTCCGGTCAGCAGCACCGGCCTTGTCCTCCCTTGCGGAGCATCTGGACGCTGGTCTAAAGAGATATAGCATTTTTGTCCGATATGATTAACTATAAGATGATGTTTGGGAAAATATCCCGGACAAGGACACGAAAGGTTTCTAACGGAGGAGAAAAGATGGAAAAATATGTATGTCAACCTTGCGGCTATGTTTATGATCCGGAAAATGGGGATCCGGACGGAGGTATCGCTCCCGGAACAGCTTTTGAAGATCTGCCGGACGACTGGCTCTGCCCGATCTGTGGTATGGGAAAAGAAGTATTCGCAAAAGAAGACTAATACGGATACGCCGTGTAAACTTGTCAAAAAAACATGGACATAACAAAAGAAGACCAGCTGTATATTGAGAACACCTCAGCATACATCCAGTCTTCTTTTTATTATGTATGAAACACACCATATTGCATAATTTTCCCATGATATCTCATTGGGAAATATAATTCCAAAGAGTTTTTATGATTGAAAATTATACACTCCCCTCTAAAAACGGAATCACTTCCCCAAGATCAGCAAACTTCCGGTAAATCAGCTTTTTTATCTCTTCTGTCGGCCGGAGCAGATCCGGAATCATGATGGTATGTAATCCTGCTGCCACCGCCGACCGGATTCCGCCCGGTGCATCTTCAAATGCCAGTCCGTTTTCCGGACGCAGTGCAATACTCTCACAGGCACGGAGATAGATTTCCGGATCTGGTTTTCCTTTTGTCACCATATCGCCAAATACACCGCCGTCAAACCACTGATAAAGTCCCGCATCCGTCAGCACGCGCTCTGCATACTTCCTGCTTGACGAAGTTGCCACTGCGGTCTTGTAGTCATGCGTCTTTGCATATTCCAGTAACTCTGCTGCTCCTTTTTTCACCGGAAGTCCCTCTGTATCTGTAATCTGATAAAAATATTTGGATGTCAGTTTCTGAAATTCTTCATAAGGAAAATCTGCGCTGATCGCATTTTTAAAATACTGTCTGCGGCTTTTTGCATTCATTCCCAGTGTATGGTAGATCTGCTGCCCCATTCCTTCTATTCCGAGTTCTTTGCCGGACAGCTCCCACGATCTCTGCACAATCCGTTCCGAATCAAGCAGCAGACCGTCCATATCAAATACAAGTCCTTCTATTTTATTTCCATTTATTTTCATGACAATGCTCTCCTGTATCTCCAATTATTACTCATGATAGTTATTTTACATCATTTACCTTAGTTCGATTGTTTTCTATTATACACAATTCCAATTCTAAAGAAAACCTTATGTCTTCCTGAAATTTTTGTGATATCTATTGTATCCATCCGATATAGATACTAAAATGTAAATCGTTTTAGGAGGGATTTTTTATGAGTATGAATACTGCAAATAAGGGAAAAGATATCTTCGACAATGATTTTGAAGTTATCTACGAAGGGGAGCTTCCTGATATTAACATCGATACAGATGATAATTACAAAGACGTACTTTCCAGTCTTTCCGATCTGGATACAACAAAGCATATCGATTATGTGGAAGAAAATTATACTACTTCATTCGATGAGACGCCGGAAGAATATATGAAACGGAAGCGCGGCGGCAAGGTATCCGGCAATGATTCTGACAAAAAACGTTCTTCTGATAAAGGCGGGCGCAAAAAGGGCGGTTTTCATCTGCCAAATTTTCTGTCTCCTTTGAAGAAAGGCGCAGCAACCGGTGGAAAGATCGCTGCTAAAGCAACACGAAAGACGTTGAATCTCCTGCTCCGTGCCGGAACTCTGGTACTCATTGCTATTATTTTCTGCATGCTGGGACTGACATTCTGGAAAAACGCTCCGGCTTACGGAAATATTGCTGCGGCAGTCGCACAGAAGAATTATATTCTGGGTGCTTATCTTGGTGTTGCCTTATTCCTGCTTCTCGTGGAAGCAGTCACATTTTTAATCGTGCTTTTCGGAAGCAGTACTTATGGGAAACGCGGACACCGTTACGATAAAGGTAAAGGCTGGTTTTCTTTTATTTTCATCTATGCAGGTGCATATCTGTCTCTGTATTTTGGAAATCTGATCCCGGCTTCTCCGGCTCCGCTTCAGGGTTTAAAAGGAGCACTGCAACTCTACGGCGGACTTGCTTCCGCTCTTCTGCCACTCTGCGCGCTGGGTGTTGTAAGCTGCCTTGTAAGAAAATATGTGATACGATAGTTAGTCAGTTTTCTACAGATGCTATAGTTATTGAATATATTTAATAAAGCAAAAGCAGCTCCATGCTATGAAATCTCAACTGAGATACATAACGCGGAGCTGCTTCTCTTATGTTCCGGGGGAAATGTCCCCTTTTACATATTTACTTTTATTTATCCTTAATTTCTTATCAGTTAATCAATTGAAATGAGTGTACGCCGTGTGTACAACCATTGACATCAACGGTCATGTTATTATACTTTCCGACTTTTTCAGCAATTTCTTCCTTGAAAAGTGTTTGATCAAGGAGTTTTGTTGCTGCTTCTTTCTGTCCTGCAACAGTCTTTAAAAAAAGACCACCACTTTCGTGATGATCTTCTTCGTAATTGATATTATATCATGTAGCAAATGCGGATGACAGGACTTGAACCTGCACGTCGGGGACACCAGATCCTAAGTCTGGCGCGTCTGCCAATTCCGCCACATCCGCATGCAAACTGCCTAAATAATATACTATATTTTCTGCATATTTGTCAACTGGTTTTTTATAATCATCTGTTTCCTGTTATTGCCGGGACATTTCGAAAATTTTCCTTAAATAACCTGATGCTCCATCCATTTTCCACTTTTAAAGCGGATACTGTAAATAATCGCACGGACTGACCAGTCAGTGAACATTCCGATCCATACTGCAATCGGTCCGAAACCGAGCACTCTCGCAAGAAACATCGCAAGTGTGACACGACAAAACCACATGATGAGCGCCGATGTAACCATCGTAAATTTCACATCCCCGGCTGCACGGAAACCGTATGCCGGTATAAATGCCAACGACCACACAATTGGTTTTGCAATGGTGATACAGCCAACCATGAAGATACACATTTTTGCACTCTTTGCTTCCATTCCACCGAAAATCGTAATTGGATGTACGAGCGCAAAGATCAGCAGACAGCTTGCAATCACGACAACTTCTGACACGGCTGTCATCTTCTTAATATAGTAGGCTGCCTCATCTTTTCTTCCGGCTCCCATACATTCTCCGACTACCGTCATCAGTCCGACGCCTATTCCAATTGCCAGAATACCATTCAGATTTTCCAGGATATTTGTCATTCCCTGCGCAGCAATTGCGGCCGTCCCCATCATAGACACCGTAGACTGGATTGCCAGTTTACCAAACTGGAACATACTGTTTTCGATTCCCGACGGAATACCAAGATACAGAATCCGGCGGATCTGTGACCAGATAGGGCGAATACTAAGATACCCCCTCAGGCGGATAATAAGTTCCGGACGGCGCAGAAGACACAGCACTGCAATCATCGAAAATGCACGCGACAACATGGTCGCTGTTGCCGAACCGATAACTTCCATATGAAATCCCCATACAAACAGTATATTTAATATGAAATTCAGAATATTTGCACACAGTGAAATCATCATCGGCGTTTTACTGTTTTCCTGTGCACGGAATATGGACGAACCATCATCATACAACGCAATAAACGGATAGGATATCGCTGAAATAATAAAATATTGTCTGGAATATTTCATAACCTGTGGTTCTACTTCTCCAAAGATCAGCCGCAGGAGCGGTCCATTTGCTGCCAGACAGATTGCTGCAATCACCACAGACAATACAAATGTGATAAACAGAAGCTGTCTTGCCGCTTCATTTGCTTCTTTTTCTTTTTTGCATCCAAGATATTGGGAACATACAACTGTTCCTCCTGCTGCCAGTGCATAAAACGCCTGAACGATCAGTACGTTGATGGCGTCTACCAGACTGACTGCCGAGATTGCCGCCGAACCCAGATTGCTGACTACCATTGTTCCAACTGTTCCCATCATGGAATTTAGCAACTGATCAAATGCCAACGGTGCCATCAGTTTCCACAATGCTTTATTAGAAAACATGTGTTTTCCCACTTTTTTTCCTTCTTTCTACATAAACAAAAAAACGCAAACCCCAAAGGATTTGCATCTATAATTCAGTGAGCGTGCGGGGATTCGAACCCCGGACAACTTGATTAAAAGTCAAGTGCTCTACCACCTGAGCTACACGCCCATATAACTGGGCTAGTTGGATTCGAACCAACGAATGCAGGAGTCAAAGTCCTGTGCCTTACCGCTTGGCGATAGCCCAATAATACATTCTCTCTTTACAGAAAAAAAGAAAGGTGGGTAATGGGACTCGAACCCATGATATCCAGAACCACAATCTGGCGCGCTAACCAACTGCACCATACCCACCATATATTACTTATCGAACTATAGCTGTCCAACTAAGTACCACATTATTAAATTGTTGTGGTTCTAACGAGCCTGGGGGGATTCGAACCCTCGACCTACGGCTTAGAAGGCCGTTGCTCTATCCAGCTGAGCTACAGACTCTTAAGGATAAGCTCCTCAGAACTATCACTTTCCCAAATGTCTGTTGACACTCGGAAAGCGGGTGATGGGAATCGAACCCACGTATCCAGCTTGGAAGGCTGGTGTTCTACCATTGAACTACACCCGCAAGATTATCGGGGTGACAGGATTCGAACCTGCGACCTCCTGGTCCCAAACCAGGCGCTCTAGCCAAGCTGAGCCACACCCCGATATTGTTTACTTCGTGTCATCTTGTTGTATCTCCGTGACACAATAGCTATTATATAGCAAGGTTCGAATATTGTCAATAACTTTTTTCATTTTTTTGCAATTTTTTTACATATCTTTTCTTATACATATTTCAGCTCAATCTCCGGCACGCCCGATGCATCAATCTCCATGATCATATAGGTCTTCTGACGCCCGCTCTGGCGCGGGTAAGAGATACTTCCCGGATTCAATATCGTCACGCCGTCTTCTTCATGCAGCGATGGCTTATGTGTATGTCCATACATCACAATGTCAGCGTCTCTGCCTTTAGCTTCTTTCAGCAAATCACTCTCTCCCATAGATACATAATAATAGTGTCCATGTGTAATGAAAATGTGATTTCCTTCCACAACGAATTCTTCTTCCTGCGGAAGATCACTGAAATAGTCATTATTTCCTGCAACGATATGTACCGGACAGTTCGCCAGTGCTTCTATATAATCAGCCCCGCCTTCCACATCTCCAAGATGGATAAGCATATCAATCGGCTTCTCCCGCTCCAAAACCTGTTCCAGAGATACGTGAGCCTTATGTGTATCACTTACGATCAGTATTTTCATTTCTTCTTATTCTCCAGAATCTCACGCATTTTCCGAAGTCCTTCTCCTCTGTGGCTTCGTCTGTTCTTCTCTTCCGGCGCAAGTTCTGCGCTGGTACATCCACATTCCGGCAGATAGAAAATCGGATCATATCCAAATCCGTTTTCTCCGGCAATCTCATGACCAATAATGCCCTCCATCGTGCCGCGCACAACTTCATGGCTTCCATCCGGAAGTACAGCTGCGATCGCACAGACAAACCGCGCTGTACGTTTTTCGTCCGGCACACCATCCAGACGGTCTAAAAGCGCCTGATTTTTAATATCATAGGAAGTATCCTCTCCCATGTACCGCGCAGAATAGATTCCCGGCTCTTTGTTCAGATAATCGATTTCCAGGCCGGAATCATCTGCCATCACAACTGCTTCTTTGTATTCCGGCATCTCATGTGCGATTTTCGCAATCTCGGATGCTTTGATCAGTGCATTTTCTTCAAATGTGGTTCCATCCTCTACAACATCTGCCTGAATCTCTGCTTCTTTCTGTGAGAGAATCTCCAGTCCCAGACCGTCAAGGATCATACGGACTTCCACCATCTTATGCTCATTTCCTGTTGCAAATATTATTTTCTTCATCTACTGCTCCTCTCTCGGTTTTCTCGGCGGCTTCGGTCCCATAAACTGATAGAAATATGTCTTCAACATTCCATTGTAAATCTTCCGGTTCTTATCCGCTTTCCGTCCGAAATAACGCTGTGCATCTTCATAAGAAGTAATCATGTAAGCCGACCAGCTGTCAAGTCCTGCAAAGCTTTCGCCAAATGCACGATACAGTTCCGGCAGGTCTTTCTTATCTTCCAGACGTTCTCCGTAAGGCGGGTTCGTCACGATAAATCCGTATTTCTTCGGATGGCTTAAGTTTCTTACATCTCTCTCCTGAAAATGGATCAGATGATCCACTCCGGCTTCTCTTGCATTTCTTCTTGCGATCTTAATGACCGATCCATCGATATCATATCCCTGAATGTCCACGTCGATATCGTCCTTAATCAGATCATTTGCCTCGTTGATCACGTCATACCACATCTTCTTCGGGATCAGGTTCGTCCACTCTTCTGCCGTGAAGGAACGATTCATTCCCGGCGCGATATTTGCAGCCATCATTGCAGCTTCTATCGGAAATGTTCCACTTCCGCAGAATGGATCTACGAATACACGGTCTTTCTTCCATGGTGTCAGCTTGATGAGTGCTGCTGCCAGTGTCTCCGTGATCGGCGCTTTGCCGGAAACTTCACGGTATCCTCTCTTGTGCAGGGACACACCGGATGTATCGATTCCTACTGTCACGATATCTTTCATCAAAAATACACGTACCGGATAAGAAGCTCCGTCTTCCGGAAACCACTCGATTCCATAATATTCCTGCAGCCGTCTGACCATTGCTTTCTTCATAATAGACTGGATGTCTGACGTGCTGAATAATTTACTCTTAACAGACGCTGCCTTGGCAACCCAGAATTTTCCATTCTTCGGAATATAACGCTCCCACGGCAGGTTCTTTGTCTTGTCAAATAATTCTTCAAATGTTACCGCTTTGAAACTTCCTGCTTTTACAAGGATTCTCTCTGCTGTCCGCAGGAAAATATTGGCACGGCAGATTGCGTCTTCATCTCCGTAAAATGTCACTCTTCCATCTTCTACTTCTGCGATATCATAGCCAAGGTCTATGATCTCTCTTTTTAAAACTGCCTCCAACCCAAAATGGCATGGTGCAATCAATTCTATTTTATTCATATATTTCTCCTGTTTCTTCCGTACTTTTCTGTTTGTACTCTTTCTTAGTATATTCTACATAAAAAAAGCGTGCAAGGTTTTTATAACAAAGAATATGACTTTGCATATCTGCCGGAAGATTTTTATATAAAAAAGGCTTCCCTGAAAATACCTGTATCTTCAGGGAAGCCTTTTTGTTTACCTCATTATAAATGACTACCATCATAAAGCGCAAACTGCATCACACATTATTTGATTTTTGCTTTTGCTGCTTTTGACCATGCCGAATAGAGTTTGACACTCTTTCCGCCATATTTCACTGTCTTATAAGTGTGGATTGTTACGCCATTTTCTGATTACTGTCTCTCTTTGTAGCCGTGGCAGTTGCTGTCAGAAGAATTTCTATTGGATTCATTCTTGTCGGACTGCCCATATGCATTCTTTTTGGATGCATTCTTATTATATCCGTTTTTGTTAGACGAGTTCTTGTCTGCGATGTTTTTGCCATAAGCATTCTTATCAGATGCATTCATGTTTGATGAGTTTTTTGCCATTTTAAATTCCTCCTAATTCTTTTTTAAGTTACAGGATTATTGTGTCCATCTGCATCTGTTTTATGTATCTTTTTCACAAAAACAGGCTTACAAATATATTAAGATTTTTTTAAGGTTTTTCTTGCTTTTTGACTCTTGCTATATTATACTTAAGCTTGTAGAAAGGTTACTTTCTACAACCCCTTATTAATTATTTATACTCCCCTCAAAAGACCGATGGCTCCCCCATCGGTCTTTTACTTTATATTTTTCTTTTTATCACAGGGATTAATCAAATTTTTCTTCTGCTTTCAGTTCTTATCTTCGTCTCTGTCCGATTACCCGGAGAATCCACATCAACACAATAAGCGGAATAACGATCGGCGCAAGAATGCTGATGATCCCTCCGATCACCGCCACGATCAAGACGATAATTCCAACAAACCCCAGTATCAGAAGAAGTTTCTTCCACCAGCTGTCCAATCCAAATACATGGACATTGCCATATCTATTCTGTTTGCCGGAATCATATTCGCCATTTGCAGTGGTCTCACTTCTGTATTCACCTTCTGTGTACTCCTGGTTCTCCTGTGCATCTATGATCGTACGGGCGATCGCCCATGGATCTCCCAATTCATCTATCACTTCTTTTTCGGATTTTCCTTTCGCTACTTCATCTGTAATATACTGCTTATAATAATTCACATTCTCACTTACAACTGCACCACTTAAGTCATTGCCAAGTGCGGCTCTTAATTTTTCCAGAAATTCCTGTTTCGTCATTCTATTATCTCCTTAATCAGCAAAATGTGCCTAATAAAAAACCTTGCACTTAGGATAGCACATACAAGTTGCCATTCCAAGTGCAAGGTTCTTAAAATTTTCTAATGAATTTATAAAAATCAGGAGTTCATATTTATCGTATCTTTTATCTATTGCAAAACCGATTACACTTCAAAGATCAGATCTCCATATGATGGCATCGGCCATGCTTCTTTGTCTACGATCATTTCCAGTTTGTCAACCGGTGTACGCAGAGTTTCCATTGCAGGTACTACATCGAAGTGATAGAATCTTGCCTGCTCTTCACCTTCATCCATAGCTGCTGCCTTATCAGTTACAGTACTGAGTGCATCCAGTGCGCTCTTTGTCGCAGCCAGGAGATCACTTGTCTCTTTCAGCAGTCCAGCCTGTACGGAAGCGTCTACTCCTGCTTCTTTCACTGCAAGTACTGTATCTGCCAGAGATTTTGTATATTTGATAACAGCCGGGATGATCTGTTTGCTTGCCATGTCGATCATTGTACGCGCTTCAATGTTGATAGCCTTTGAGTAGTTCTCATACTTGATCTCTACACGTGACTCAAGCTCTGCCTTTGTGAATACTTTAAACTTTTCAAACATAGATACTGTATCTTCTGTTACCAGTGCCGGTACAGCTTCTACCATAGATTTGATGTTCGGAAGTCCTCTTCTCTCAGCTTCTTCTACCCATGCATCTGCATATCCGTTACCATTGAAAATGATTCTCTGGTGCTCTGTTGCATATTTCTTGATCAGATCATGTACTGCCATATCGAAGTCATCTGCTTTCTCCAGGACATCACAAGCCTCTGAAAATGCCTCTGCCACGATTGTGTTAAGTACAACGTTTGATCCGGAAATAGAATCTCTTGATCCTACCATACGGAACTCAAATTTGTTACCTGTAAATGCAAACGGCGATGTACGGTTACGGTCTGTTGCATCTTTTGCAAGATCCGGAAGTGTACTTACACCTGTCTCCAGTCTTCCGCCTTTCAGACTGTGTGTAGCTTCTCCGGTATCTACGAGCTGGCGGATTACATCTTCAAGCTGATCTCCAAGGAAAATAGAGATGATAGCCGGAGGTGCCTCGTTTGCTCCCAGTCTGTGATCATTTCCTACATCTGCTGCAGATTCACGAAGCAGTGCTGCGTGTTTGTCTACTGCTTTCAAGATACATGTCAGCACCAGTAAGAACTGTACGTTCTCATGAGGTGTCTTGCCTGGCTCTAACAGGTTCTTACCATCATCTGTAGTCAGTGACCAGTTGTTATGTTTACCGGATCCGTTGACACCTGCAAATGGTTTCTCATGAAGCAGGCATTTCATTCCATGCTGGCATGCAATTCTCTTCAATGTCTGCATTACCAGGTGGTTGTGGTCAACAGCTACATTTGCTTCACCGTAAATCGGTGCAAGCTCATGCTGTGCCGGTGCAACTTCGTTGTGCTGTGTCTTGGATGCAACTCCAACTTTCCACAGTTCAATATTGACGTCCTTCATAAATCCGGCAATTCTCTGACGGATGGTTCCGAAATAGTGATCGTCCATCTCCTGTCCTTTTGGAGGCATCGCTCCAAATAAAGTACGTCCTGCATAAATAAGGTCTTTTCTCTGCTCAAACTTTTCAGCATCTACAAGGAAATACTCCTGCTCTGCTCCAACAGAAGGAGTTACTTTCTTAGCTGTTGTATTGCCAAATAAACGAAGCAGTCTCAGTGACTGTTCATTGATTGCCTGCATAGAACGCAGAAGCGGTGTCTTCTGGTCAAGTGCTTCTCCTTTGTAAGAGCAGAATGCTGTCGGAATACAAAGTGTAGCGCCTGCTGCATCATGTCTTACAAATGCCGGTGAAGTACAGTCCCATGCTGTATATCCTCTTGCCTCGAATGTTGCTCTAAGTCCTCCGGATGGGAATGAAGATGCATCCGGCTCTCCTTTGATCAGTTCTTTTCCGGAAAAGCTCATCAGCACTTTTCCGTTCGGCAGTGGTGCAGAAATAAAAGAATCATGTTTCTCAGCGGTAGCTCCTGTAAGGGGCTGGAACCAGTGTGTATAATGTGTAGCTCCTTTCTCAATCGCCCACTCTTTCATCTCGTGAGCAATTACATCTGCTGTTGCAAGGTCTAATTCTTTTCCCTCTTCGATAATCTTCTTCAGATCCTTATAGACCTTCTTTGGCAAACGCTCTTGCATGACAGTATCGTTAAATACATCTTCCCCAAAAATCTCAGCTACTTTCAATGCTTCACTCATGTCTTTTCGTTTCCTTTCTTAATCGTGTCTTGTTGTCTGTATTCAAATATTGTTGAATATGTAAGAAAAAGGCACTCCAACTTTCATTGGAACGCCTTTGTTCTCGCTACGCCTGTTAGTATAACTCAATTGTCTGAAAAAGGCAAGTATAAATTGAAATTATTCTGCTTTTCCAACAGATCCGAATAATTCCATCTTCTCCTTGACAGTTTCGATGATTGCTTCGTATCCTGGTTTTAAAAGCTTACGAGGATCATAGCCTTTTCCTTCCTGATCTTTACCCGCCTCGATATATTTGCGTGTTGCATCAGCAAATGAAAGCTGGCACTCTGTATTAACATTGATCTTAGCTACTCCGAGATCAATTGCCTTTTTGATCATGTCATCCGGAATTCCTGTTCCACCATGAAGTACCAGTGGCAGTTTTCCTGTCAGCTTCTGGATTGCATCCAGAGTCTCAAAACTTAATCCAGCCCAGTTTGCAGGATATTTTCCGTGAATGTTACCGATACCTGCTGCAAGCATTGTAACACCAAGATCTGCGATCTGCTTACATTCGTTCGGATCAGCACACTCACCCTGTCCGATAACTCCGTCTTCTTCTCCGCCGATAGAACCAACTTCTGCTTCCAGGGAGATTCCTTTCTTGTTGCAGACTTCAATCAGTTCTTTTGTCTTTGCAACGTTCTCTTCGATTGGATATTTAGATCCGTCAAACATGATAGAAGAGAATCCAGCCTCGATACACTTATAACTTCCTTCGTAAGTACCGTGATCCAGATGTAAAGCAACCGGAACTGTTGTTCCAAGCTCACCCATCATAGCTTCTACCATAGCAGCAACTGTCTTGAATCCAGTCATGTACTTTCCTGCTCCTTCAGATACTCCAAGGATTACCGGAGATTTCATCTCTTCAGCCGCATTCAGTACTGCTTTTGTCCACTCCAGATTGTTGATGTTGAACTGACCTACTGCATAGTGACCTTCAACTGCTTTTTCAAGCATCTCTTTTGCTGATACTAACATATCATATTCCTCCAATTCTTCAATTCACATTTCATTTTTTTATTATAGACCATTACTTTCAAAAAAACAAGGACAAAGAAATCAGCATTCCCGCACTCAGAAACGGGCCAAGCGGGATACTCGACTTCCGTTTCACCTTTTTGCACAAAAGCATCACGATTGTCCAGATTCCTGTCAGCAAAATGCCAGTAAAAAACGCTTGCCAGATTCCATTTGCACCAAATAAACTCCCACCTGCTGCCATTAATTTTACATCTCCGCCACCAACAGCACCCGGCTTCCATGCTGCCAGCAGAAGTAACGGTACACTGACAGCAAACACTCCAACGCACACCGCCTGCCATGAAAGTTCAGGGCAGAGCATCCGGTACGCTGCCGCCAGCGCTCCAAATGCCAGCACGGACCGATTTGAAATTCTGTGTGTACGCGCGTCCTGTCCGGCAATCCACACCAGACAGGTGGCAAGCAGATACAGCATAAACCATCTGCACAAATATATTTTTGAAAATATCATCATAAAATTATATCTCCTTTTACTACATTATATGATGCCAGATCAAAAGCCTGACACCCTGTATCAAAAATCTGTATGAAAGTAAAAATGTACTATTGCAATGTCATAACTTCAGGAATTATGCAGGCTGAACTGCCTGACTTGATATTGTAGATATATAAAACAAAACCGGAATTCATAATGAACTCCGGTTTCATACTGAGTGACTCCCAGGGGAATCGAACCCCTGATTCCAGCGTGAGAGGCTAGCGTCTTGACCGCTTGACCAGGGAGCCTTGCTCTTTCGTACTTGCCTAGTATAGCAAACATTCTATAAATAAGCAAGTACTTTTTTTCATTTTTTATGTTTTTTTGCAATTTTTTCTACAGCCCTGCATTTTTCGGCTGCTTTCGCTAGTTTTCTTTCTTGTGATTCACAGACAATTTCTTCATTTCATCTTCCGGAACCATTAGATGTAACTGTTTCTGCAAATTCTCAATGACAACTTCATCATGGCTTCCGCCATACTCCCCATCCAATGTCCATGGGATCTCTTCAATCGACTCGAATGTGATCTTGCCTGTCTTGAATGTGTACATATGCTTTGTGTCCACCTGTTCGATCAGAAGTGATGCGATGATCTCCTGTAAAGCAATTGGGTTCTTCGGTGTCTTAATCAATGTAACTTCAAACAGACCGTCGTCAAATGCGACTTCCTTTCCTATCATATTGCGGAAACCGCCTACAGATCTGGAATTTGTTACCATTCCGAATACAAATTCGTCCTCGATCACCTCTCCGTCATGTTCTACTTTGATCCGGTAAGACGGAATGTTAAACAGACGCTTCGTTCCTTCCAGAAGGTATGCAAGATGTCCGAGCACGTTCTTTAATTCCTGCTTTGTCTCATAAGATACATCCGTAAATAAACCAAACGCGGCAATATAGACGAAAATACCGTCATTGAATTTACCGACATCACAGCAGAATTCGGAACCATTCACTGCATTGTCCGCAGCTTTCAGAACATCTTTCGGAATATGCAGGCTGTTCGCAAAGTCATTCGTTGTTCCAGCCGGAATATATCCGATCGGATCACGGTCTTCACGTTTCATCATTCCGGTCACAACTTCATCCAATGTTCCGTCACCTCCGCTGCACACAACCAAATCATATGTACTGGCATCATATTCGGATATTTTCTTATATGCGTCATGATATGCCTGCGTCGGATAGATCACCACTTCATAACCTGCTTTCACAAAAATATCTACAACGTCTGACACCTTTGGTGCGAGCATGCCTTTGCCGGCATGCGGATTATATACAAACAGTAGTCTTTTCATACTCCGCTCTCCTTTCACTCGTCTGAAAAAGAGTTCCTTAACCGGAACTCTTTTCTTATGTCTTATATTATCATTATGTATGATTATTTGTTAGCAACGAGGAATGCTTCCACACCTGCTACTGCCTCGGATTCATCCTCTCCGTCTGCTGCAACAGTAATCGCCGTTCCTTCTGAAAGATTCAGGCTCATCATTCCCATAATACTCTTTGCGTTAATCTTCTTATCATCCATCTCGATATATACCTGACTCTTATACTGGCTCGCTTCCTGCACAAGGTGTGCAATCGGTCTTGTTTCCATATCCATGCTGTTTTGAATCGTAACAGGCTTCTTAATCATAGTGTTGCTCCTCCTTATTTTCCCTTAACTTATTCGCTATCTCACTTAATTTCCTCAGTCTGTGATTCACACCTGATTTTCCTACAGGTTCACGTAACAGACTTCCCAGCTCCTTCAGTGCTGCATCCGGATATGCCAGACGTGTAAGGGCGACGTCTTTCAACCCATCCGGCAATTCATCAAAACCAATCGTATCCCGGATATATGCAATATCCTCCATCTGCCTTACTGCGGCAGAAACGGTTTTGTTAATATTAGCAGTTTCGCAATTCACTTTCCTGTTGACGGCATTACGCATCTCTTTCAGGATCCGGACATTCTCCAGCTCCAGTAATGCAACATGCGCCTCCATAACATTCAGCATATCCACAATCTGGGAACCTTCCTTCAGATATACAACATGCATCCGCTTCCGCTGTACAATCTTCGCATCGGTTCCGAAGCTGTTCATCAGAGTCTTCAGATACTCTGCCCGTTCTTCCTGCGCACATACAATCTCCAGATGGTATGACTTCGTAGGATCACTCATTGATCCCGCCGCAAGAAATGCGCCCCGAATATAGGCTCTTTTACAACAGACTGCCTGAACATCCGCATTCTTTACCGCAAGGAGTTCTTCTCCCCTCCAGAAGAGATGATAACTCCAGTTGTCCTTTCCTGCATGTCTTCGAATTACGATATCAGTCTTTATATTAAATGTTTTTCTCATTAATGTAAAGCATTTTCTTGCAACTGGATAATTTTCCGTGTCCACCTGCAAAGTGATTCTGCCCTTAAAATCTTCCGAAAAATGCCCACACATTTGCACAATTGCAGAAAGTTCTGCAAGATTGCAATGTCTTGCATCCGTCGAATGTTCTGCCAGTTCTTCTTTTATTTTCCCGGAAAATGACATTTCCTGCTCCTATCTTGCTTTCGTTTTAGCATCCTTTTCAATGTCTCTGTGTTCGATTCTAACGCCATAGTTTTCTTCATTTTCCTGAAGTGTTTCATATAATGCATTCGCCAGAGTTACGGATCTGTGTTTTCCACCGGTACAACCGATTCCGATCACAAGCTGCGTCTTTCCTTCTGCCACGTAATTCGGAATCAGAAATTCAATCATGTCTGTCAGTTTCTCCAAAAATTCCCAGGATTTCTCATTTTCCATAACATAATCTCTGACTTCTTTGTCATTACCGCTCTTTGAACGTAATTCTTCTATATAATATGGGTTCGGCAGAAAACGGACATCAAATACAAGATCTGCATCACTTGGGATTCCGTATTTAAATCCAAAAGACAGAACTGTTATGTATAAGTTCTTGTATTCCTTATTTTCTACGAAAATTTTATTCAGTTCGCCTTTTAATTCGCGCGTCAGCATATGGCTCGTATCCAACAGATAATTTGCCTTCTTCTTAAGAAAGCTTAATTTTTCACGTTCCTCGGCAATTCCTTTGTCCACTCTCTGGCTGCTGCCGGACAATGGATGAAAACGTCTTGTCTCTTTATATCGTTTGATCAGCACATCGTCACTGGATTCCAGGAACAGAATCTCATAAGTAAGTCCTGCTTCATCCAGCTCACTAAGTACACGCTCCAGTTCTTTGAAACTCTGACCGCTACGGATATCCACGCCAAGCGCCGCCTTATTCATCTCTGTACCCGGCACACTTAAAAGCTCCGCAAATTTGGGAATCAATGGCACCGGCAGATTATCTGCGCAAAAATAACCCATATCTTCCAGCATCTTAAGCGCTGTACTTTTTCCTGCTCCCGACATACCCGTTACAATCACAAATCTCATACTAGAACTCTCCTAATCTTTTTACTTCCGGCTCTAATTTCACGCCGAACTTTTCCTCCACTCTGTCTGACACCTGCTGCATCAGTTCTACGATATCTGCTGCTGTCGCATGATCCTTATTAATAACAAATCCGCAATGTTTTTCGGAAACCTGTGCGCCTCCTACCTGAAAGCCACGGAGATCTGCATCCTGGATCAGTTTTCCGGCGAAATATCCTTCCGGTCGCTTAAATGTACTTCCGGCACTCGGATATTCCAGCGGCTGTTTTGTAATGCGCTTTTCCTTCAGCTCATCCATGTAAGCCCTGATCTCATCTGCATTTCCACTCTTAAGTTCAAGAACTGCCTCTATGACAATGTAGCCTTTTTTTGCGATTACGCTTGTACGGTATCCCAGTTCCAGCTCTTCCTTCGGAATCGTAAGGAATTCTCCCTCATCCGTCAAAACTGTCACTTCCTTCAGAACATCTTTCATCTCACCACCGTATGCTCCAGCGTTCATCACACAGGCGCCGCCGAGCGTTCCCGGAATTCCTGCCGCAAATTCAAATCCCGTAAGACTTTGCTCCAACGCTTTCGCTGCAACCTGTGAAAGCAGTGCTCCCGCCTGTGCGCAGATTACATTTCCCTCGCAGGTAATCTCATTCATCTCTTTGAAAATCTGGATTACAACGCCTCTGTAGCCTTTGTCTCCGACCAGAAGATTACTTCCATTTCCAATTATATAATAAGGAACATTCTCCGCTTTACAGCATGTAATAACCTGTAAAAGTTCTTCCTTTGTCTTCGGTAACACGTATACGTCTGCCGGGCCACCTACCCGGAACGTAATATGATTCTTCATCGGTTCATCTGCTTTCACCTGTGCAGACGAAAGAATCTGTTTCAATTTATCATATATATTCTGATTCATCTATGATTCCTCCTTATAGAATAGAGTTTGTCTTTTATTCCTTGTACATCATACAATAAATAAACTGCAAATTCAACGAACTCTTGCAAAATACCATGAAATGCGCTATATTAGTGCCATATACAAACCAAAAGGAGTGATATTTAAATTGGGTTCGGATGACGCCATACAATTTATAATTCTGATAATTCTGCTGCTTCTGTCGGGGTTCTTTTCTTCCGCAGAAACGGCTCTTACAACTGCAAGTCAGATTCGCATGCGCACATTGGAAGAAGAAGGCAATAAGCGCGCGAAGACTGTACTTCGTATCACGGAAAATTCCAGCAAATTGCTAAGTACAATCCTCATTGGAAATAATATCGTGAATACGGCTGCCGCTTCTTTGGCAACAACTATTGCCTACAAGCTGGGTGGATCTATGGTCGCTGTCGCAAGTGCGATCATTACAGTGCTGATTCTTCTGTTCGGAGAAATCACGCCAAAGACAACTGCGACTGTTTACGCGGAGAAGATTTCTCTGCTTTATTCACCTGTCATCAGCTTTCTCATGAAAGTCATGACACCGGTTATTTTCATCATCAATGGACTGTCCTCTTTGATTCTTCTTATTTTTCATATCGATCCAAATGCGAAGAATCGTACAATGACTGAAAATGAACTTCGTACCATTGTAAATGTCAGCCATGAGGAAGGAGTTATTGAATCCGATGAGAAAGAAATGATCTACAACGTGGTTGATTTAGGAGATGCGAAGGCAAAAGATGTTATGGTACCGCGTGTACATGTAACATTTGCGGATGTAGAATCGACTTACGAAGAACTGATTGAGATTTTCCGAGAAGATAAATTTACAAGACTTCCGATTTTTGAAGATACAACCGACAATGTGATCGGTACAATCAATATGAAGGATCTTCTTTTATATGATAATACGAAAGAATTTCATATCCGTGATATTTTAAGAGAAGCATATTTCACTTATGAGTATAAGAATATTTCCGAACTTCTCGTTGAGATGCGAGAATCCTCTTTCAATATCGCCATTGTTCTGGATGAGTATGGCGAAACTTCCGGTCTGATTACGCTTGAAGACATTCTGGAGGAAATCGTCGGTGAAATCCACGATGAATATGATGAAAATGAAGAAGATTTCGTACAGGAAGTCGGCGAACGGGAGTACCTGATTGAAGGTTCCACGAATCTGGATGACTTAAATGACCGTCTGGATCTTGATCTTACTTCAGAAGATTATGATTCCATCGGTGGATTTATCATCGAACATCTGGATCGTCTTCCGGAAGTCGGAGATTCAATCACAACGGAAGATGGTATCCGTCTTATTGTCGAAAAACTAGACAAAAACCGTATCGAAACTGTCCATGCTTACTTGCCGGAACCACAGCTGGAAGAAGAGGACGAAGAAGATTAGGGCAAAATTAAGAGGTGGATTATTCCACCTCTTCTCCTGCTAATTTCAGAATATCTGCGATCTCTGCTTCTGTAATTCCAAGCTTATCTGCAACTTCATCCACTGCAACTTTTCTTCCATTCTCCTCGGTCATATCACGGATCGCCTGATCCAGATCTGAGACTTTCTCTACCATGCGGTGATCTCTTCTCGTTGTCTCATCCTGTGACTCCAGAAGTACATCGATTCCTGCCCGTACTTTTTCCATAATCTTCTCTTCTTCCTCTGTCTGGGAAAGTGCAAGCACCAGGCTTAAGCTTCCTTCCTGTATCATATCTCCGAGAAATACATTGCCACGATGCATTTTCAATGCTTCATCTACAATCTTTGGAAGATAATACGCCATCTTCTCTTCCATCGGTTCTTTTGCTACTTTCTTCTGTATCTCTTCGATACTTCTGCGGTATTCCACGAGATATGCCTGTTCTTCTGTACTGAGTTTTGTCGGCTCTTCCGACATTCTCACTACGCCCGACTTCTTCTGATAACCATAAACCGATACTTTCTGAGACAACAGATAATCACACACAAGATCAATCTGTTCTTCGGAAAGTCCATCTTCTGCAAAAAATTTCTCGACTTCCTCTTTCTGCATCTCACCGCCCTGTGCGATTGCTTCTTTTAATATATCACCTAATTTTTCTTTAAATTCTAAACGACCTGCCATATATGCCTCCGCTTTTATATTATTTCCTGATATGTGTATCAATCGTATCAATAATAACATAAAAGCCGGTGGCGCGTCAAAATATAGTAATTATAGCAGTCCTGCTTTCTTCTGAAACTCTTCCACGGAATCTGCTCTCGCCGCTGCTTTCAGCCAGCTTGTTAAAGCCTGTAGATCTTTTTCAGATCTGATTCTGTTCTGAAGTGCTTCCGGGATATCGCCGAGTTCCTGTAAGATTTCCAGCAGAGAATCTATCTTACCTTTCTGTATTCCAGCCGCTTCGCCATCTGCATATTCTTCCATGCGTATTAACCTTTCCCGTTTTTCCCATGTATAATCCAGATGTGTCATTTTCTTTACGTCGTCCTTTCTTCTCCTAAAAAAATCTTCCAATATATGATTATCTATGCAGTCTTTTATCGCGCTGTCCACTGCCTCTTCCAGATTCATTCCCTGCCTTTGATTCTCTCTTACTTTCTCTACAAAGTAAGTATATCCTTCCAGTACTGTTGATTTCTTTTTCAAAATCTGATTATTCTCTGGATTGATATTATAAACCTTGCAGATGAGCTCTATCTGCGGTTCGTCGACTTTGTGATAAAAAGCGTTCGACAATCTCATTTCTTCGTATTCCGGTCTCTTTTGCATCCCATTATAAAATATAACAAAATGCGGTGTCGGTATCTGTATTTGTTTCCTGCTGAACAGATCCTTGTCATTATCTTTCAGCCAGTCTTCCAATGCATTTACAAAATAAATCAAACTCCGAAGCGGCATATTCGGATTGTATGTAGACTGATGCTCGTAGAAATTGATATTCATGTCAATAATGAATGAAGCATCATTCCGAATGGAGAGCGATACGCCCCTCTCCAATTGAACAATCTCCACGTCTTCCGGGTTGGTGTACCCTGAATCGTTTAATGCATTGTAAATTTCCAGTGCATTTTCCTTGCTTTCCATTAACATGGAAAACACATCACTTTTGTACTCTCTGTTTTTTCTCATGAATTTCTCCCTTCTTTTTTGTGAGTCCTTCACAAGAAATTTGTGCGGTCTTTTTAGTACCTTCAGGACTCCTGCTGTTTTTCGTGAAATTTAAAAGCATGAATTCCTTACAGATACTTTAGATATAAATAGACACGCTTCAAAAGCGCAAAAGAAAAAGATGCTTTTATAGGAGTTTAGCACTATCAAAGCATCTTTTCAACTTCTTTTTATAACTTCCGTAGAAAATCTATCTTGCGCTTCCGGCTCCCGGTCTGTGATGGCGGAACAGATAGAAAATTCCTCCGAACAATCCAAAGATGATTGCCGCATAAAGTGCCATGCACATTACATTTACAATGCATCCTGCAGATGCAGAACCTGCTGCCACTACGCAAAATAACATTCCAACACCAAATACCAGCACGCACCAGCCTACGATCAACGTTGTCAGGAACACACCGTCTGCCATATTTTCAGGGACATATTTATTTACCGTTTCCCATATAAAGTTCATAACTTTTCCCTCCTCATCCGGAACAAAACCTCTATTATGCTTATATCTTTGTGAATCCTTGGAACTTACAGCCACTTATGAGCGACGCTCATGTGGCTTTCGTTCTCTGGTTCTGGTATCATTATAAGTATAGAGCGTAAAATCTAAGGAGTATCTTATGTTAAACTCTTGTAAAACTCTGCCTGAAATTTTATGAGCATCGGTATTTTATTTTCCCCGGATGACAAGTGTATCGTACCCGTCTCTGCGGAGTTTTCTCTCCATACGGACAGCTTCCATAAGCGTCATGAATGGACCAACCTGCACGCGGATATACGGACCGGATTCATCCAGATATGCCGGATAGCCTGCCGCCAGAAGTTCATCTAACAGGCGCTGTGCATACACCCAATTGCGGTACAGACCGACCTGTACACGGTAAGCACCCGGCCGTGGCAGGCGGGCTTTCTCAGATAATCTGTTGTCTGAGATGACGTTGCCCGAAATTGTATTTCCGGATGGTTCTGCACTGTTGTTCGTTGTAATGTTTCTGGTTGTTTCTATATTATTGTTCAATGTTGCAGTATTCCCGGATAACTCTACGCTTTGATCCTGTCTCATATCCTGTAAAACTCCTGGATTTTCTGCAGCACCAGCGATTTTATCTGAAACATTATCTTCAGAATATTCCACATACGCTTTATTTCTATCTTCAAAATATGTCTCGTTTTGTTTATTTTCACTATTCTCAAAATATGCTCCGTTCTGTCTGCTTTCACCGCTCTCAGATGACAACATTTCCTGCCCGGTTTCCGTCTGGTTCACAGCACTTTCTCTCGCCACTTCTTCCAGCGTTTCCAGTATCCCATCTGCAATTGCAAGTGCGATATCATCAAAATTCTCGTCAAATAACTGATTGTCTGTATTTGAATTAAGGAATCCGACTTCAACGAGAACTGCCGGCATTTTTGTCCGTTTCAGAACAACAAGATTTGGTCTTGCTTTCACACCCAGATTTACAAAGCCTACCGTTTCGAGATTCGCATTGATATTTTCCGCCATCCTGTATTTGATTCCGGAAAGATCGTAAACCAGGCTTTCTACACCGGATACAATATTATCCTGTTCAAAAGAGTTGCGATGAATAGAAACAAAATAATCGACACCTGCTTCATTTGCCTCCATTGCTTTCTGAAACGGTGTCTCATAAATATCTGTCGTCCGTGTATATTCTACATCTACTCCGCGGTTCTGCAAAATCTGTCCGATTGCAAGTACAAGCCGCAGAGTATCATCTTTTTCTCTTCTTCCATTATAAACAGCACCCGGATCGGTTCCTCCGTGTCCCGCATCCAGCATAATTGAATATGGCATAAGCTGCCTCCTGCATATTTTTTCTTATTTAGAATATGCGAAAAGGCAGCTTATGTGTACGAATGTTATTCATTTTTTGATCCCATATTTAGCTTAATCAAGAAAAGCACCAGAAGTATCTCGGATGGCTCTGCTTTCGTATTCACCGTCGGAATCAGTATCAGATCTGCTCCCATCAGCGCTTCTGTAAAGAAAATGCTGAAACTTGAACAGTCCCAGCATTTTCTAAATCAATCATCCCATAAACGTGATGAACCTTACATATTTAAAACAATTCAGACAGAAACCTGATTATCCAACAATACGATATTTCTTATCTACTGCGTTCAGAAGTTCATGTCCGTCTTCCGTTACAAGAACAAGGTCTTCTACACGGACACCGTATTTGCCTTCGATGTAGATTCCCGGCTCGATAGAGAAGATCATTCCCGGCTCAGCAACATTCTTGTTGATCGGGCTTACATCACCGTACTCGTGATCTTCCTGTCCGATGAAGTGTCCAAGACGGATTCTCCAGTACTCGCTGTATCCGGCCTCATCGATCAGATCTCTTGCCTGTGCATCAATATCGCAGAAACGCATACCCGGTTTGATTACTGCTTCTGCTTTCTCAACTGTTGTACGAACAAGATCATGAATAGCAGCCTGCTCGTCATCTACACTCTTGCAGTAGAATGTTCTTGTCATATCTGAGCAGTATCCTTTCCAGATACATCCCATATCAATCAATACACATTCACCGGCTTTTAATGTACGTGTCTCACTTGGTGTGTGATGCTGGTCAGCCGCATTTGGTCCGAAGCATACGATTGTATCAAAGCTTACTCCGCTTGCCCCCTCTTTTAAATACTCAGCATCAATGAAATCAGCAACCTGTTTCTCTGTCATGCCTTCTTTGATATACTCAGCAGCTCTCTCCATAACTTTATCATTGATGATGGAAGCTTCTTTCATGATCTGGATCTCTTCTGCGTTCTTGCAGGCACGAACATCATCTACACAATCAGATCCCCAGATTGTTTTCATCTTCGGGCAGCGCTCCTGAAGCGGAATCAAGAAACGAGCCGGCCATGTCTTGTCGATTCCAAGTGTGCTCTCTGTATCGATGTGTTCCATCAGAACACCGATCTGGTCGTCCATATCACTGAACCATACTTCTTCAAATCCTGTGTTTGATACATAATACAGGTAGTTTAAGAATAAAGTATGTTTTCCGTTTGCTCTCAGAAGCAGTGCGTATAATCTCTCTCCCGGATTAACCATGATTCCTGTCAGGAAACGGATACTCAGCGGATCAGATACTAATAACTGAGACAGTCCTTTATCTTCCATTTTTTTCAATACGCGGTCAATTCTTTCGTTCATTTCGAAATACCTCCTAATGTATAATTTCGTTTTCTTTATCATATCACAATTAGTTCACGCAAACCAGTACTTTAGTCTAAACTACGGTCTAAATTTTTATATCTGCGCAACCTTGTGCGGATTCAGAATATTCTTTGGATCAAATACCTGCTTGATTCCGTTCATCAGGCGAATATTTTCTTCCGGAAGCGACTCCATAAGATATGGCTTTTTCGCAAATCCGATACCATGCTCCCCGGACACCTGTCCTCTTAACTCATGCGCCTTTCGATAAATCAGTTCCATTGCGTTTTTCATTCGCTTTTCCCATTCTTCGTCACTCAGCTCATCTTTCAAAATATATGCATGCAGGTTTCCATCTCCTGCATGGCCGAAGCTCTTAATCCGGATATCGACTGTTTTCTGCAGATCATGCAAATAAGTTACCATCTCATTGACACGATTTCTCGGAACAACCATATCCACTTCATCCATATAGGTGGTAGATCCTTTGATTGCTTCCTGATACGCCACATGTGATAATGAGCTTCGGGCGTACTGTACGTCCGCTTAAGCCGATCTGGCATTTTGCCGGAAGCCATCCTGCCTCTGCCACCGGTCTTGTACAGGCAAGCTGTCCGCCAAGAAGATCTGCCAGTTTCTGTAAATTTGCCAGATCCTCCGGCTTTTTTGTATGACGAAATTTTCATATCGTTATAACATAAAAAGAGTCCCCTTAAGTAGATTTGGGTTATTTACCATGTCTACTTAAAAGAACTCTTTCAAATATCTACAGAGCTTTTCTTAACCAAGTACTTCATCGATCATCTCGAAATGCCACTTAAGTGCCTGAAGTCCTTTCTCTCTGTCACCTTCTCTGAGTGCATCCACAAGATGTCTGTGACACTCGTTTAATTCTGTTTTTCGATTTTCGTTTTTCAAAATCCCATATCGCATATCTTCAATAAAGATATCAAACACACCGGAGCACGCTTCCAGAATATCAATCAGAAGCTGATTCCCGGACGCTCTTGCAAGCGTGTAGTGAATGATCTTATCAAGCGTTGCATTGTTTTTGCTGTCACCGTTCTTATCCAGCTTCTCTACGCACTCTTCCATCTTTGCAAGATCCTCCTCCCTCACACGATCCAGAGCCAGTGTAAATGCAAGCACTTCCAGAGAGTATCGTACCTGTGAGATCTGTTTATCATTGACCTGATCCATGGCAAACATCATCGCCATCGTCTCGGTGATGCTCTTCTGAAATTCACAGGTAACATAATTGCCGGAGCCTTGCTGTGAGCTGACGATTCCCATCATATCCATAATCCTTATCGCTTCCCGCACAGAATTACGGCTGACTTCCAGTTTCTCTGCAAATTCCCTTTCCGGTGGCAGCTTTTCACCCGGTTTTAATTCACCGGACAAAATCATTTTCTTTACTTTTTCTATAACTCTGGCATATGCCTTCTCTTCGCGTGCCATACTTTTCACCTTCCGGTCTTACATTCTTCTCCATATAATCCTGTACATATCCTCTATGCAATCACAAGAGAGATATCGGATTCCTGCGCTTTTTTAATGTTCTCTCTGCTCACATCACTGTCCGTGATAATCTTATATACATCCTGGATCGGGCAGATCACAGAGACGTATCCGCCTCCGAATTTACTGCTGTCAGCAAGTACATAAACCTGTTCCGCAACTTTCAGTATCGTACGTTTCACCTGCATCTGCGGTGTCGCAATCGACGTCAGTCCCACATCAAAATTAATACTGTGCACACCAATAAATGCTTTATCTACATGGAACTGTTCCATATTCTGAAGTGCTGCTTCTCCCATTGTTGCGGACAGATGTCCGCCTACATGTCCACCAATCATATAAAGTTCTACATGATCTACCCCAGCCAGCTCATTGCCCGCAAGCAGGGAATTTGTTACAACGGCAAGTCTCTTCTCCGGATGTTCTTTGATATAAGCAGCCAGGTAAAAACTGCTTGATGCATCATCTATAATAATCGTATCTCTGTCCTCAATAAATGCGTAGGCACAGGCTGCGATCTGTTTTTTACGCTCTACATTGCGGTAAATACTCTCTGCCGAATATTTTCTTACCGTCTTGCTGTCAATTTGCAATGCCCCGCCATGGGTACGTTTCAGAAGCCCTTCCTGATCCATATTTTTAATATCGTTTCGGATCGTCACTTCTGAACATCCCAGTTCTTTACTGAGTTCTGCTACTCTGACACTTCCCTTTTCTTCCAGTTTTCGTAATATTGCCTGTCTGCGTTCTTCCATTTCTATCACCTTGTAATTTATTACCGAGAACATTTGCTCTCTTCTTATACTTTTCCTCTTATATTTCATATCATCTTAAGACTCTGCCACTGGCAGTTTTCTCCGGCAGAATCTATAACAACAACGACTGCATTGCCATTAGTGCATACGCACTTTGCTCTGCCCAAGCTGCGTTGCAATGATCGTAAAAATCGGTACAAACTGATCACCAAAATCAACTTTTGGAATGATCATTGCATTATCTTTTCCATAATAAATACCTATCGTCTTCGGTGTTACCACTGCACGCTCGATCTCATCCCATTTATAATTCTTTGTATTTCCATCATTTTCTGCAACAATACCTTCATCTGAAAATGTATAATCCACAGGATTGCAATATTCCTGGTTCACTTCCACTTGCTTTGCTGCACGCATCTTAAGCTGCAACGGTGTACCTCCAAGGAAAATCGCTGCTGCGATCAGGTAAAAAACAAGACCTGTCACTCCTGTATGATTCGTCGTATACATAATGACTCCCATAAAGGCAACTGCCAGTCCAAGAATGTTGATCAGAAATCCGCTGAATTTTGAATAAGCATGAAACAAAAGGAAATCATAAAGATATTCTTTTGTCATGCGAACGGTAATTTTATTCATGATACCAAAAACCTCCTGCAAATATTTTCTTTTAATGCGTATAAAGCAAAAAAGCCCTTTTATATTATACCATACAAAAGGACTTTTTTTCAGTAAATAATTCTTAGTGAGCCATTTTCTCGTATGCCCATCCTTCCGGACTGTAGATACCTTTCTGTCTCTTCTGCATATATTTATCAAATGCAGCAGTGATGAACGGACACAGGAACAGTGTAATAATAGATGCTGTTGCACACTGTGCTGTTGCCAGACTTACAGAATCTGCCAGAGTCGGATCTGCCTCTGCAACAGCTGCCGGTGTCATAGCTGAGTTCAGAGCTGTTGTACCGATTGCAGCACCCATAGCATTTCTCTCTTTCTTCGGAAGCAGTAAGTTGATAATGAAGAAGAACAGTACTGCAGTTGCTGCTGAAATCAGTCCAAGTACAATTCCTGATGCTCCTGCTTTTAAGATTGTCTTTACATCTGTCTTAGCTCCGATAGAGATTGTCATAAAGAAAGTTACGATCGGCTGTGCTGCTTTACAAGCATTACGGAAGCCTTTATCTAAGTTACCCCATACAAATCCAATCAACAGAGGAATGATAACTGCGATCAGAGAGTTGATCGGGATATTGGCAAGTCCTGTTGCTCCAAGTGCGATCAATGTGAAGAACGGGCCGTCATTTAATGCCAGGATGGATACAGCTCCTGTATCTGTTGCATTACCAAACTGAGAAGATAATGAAATATACAGAGAACTGTTAGAGTTTGTAATCGCTGCAATAAATACGAATGGTGCGATTCCTAAGAATCCCTGTGGTCCGCAAAGCTTACCAACTACAACTCCTACGATAACTCCAAGTAAAAATTTAACACCAGTCATAACAACACCTTTATATAAAGGCAGACCAACCTGTTTTACGTCAATCATAGATCCACATACAATCAGGAAAAATCCCATCATGCAGGCATTTCCTTCATAAAACAATGCTGTTACATATCCACCGATCTGGAAGAACTGTGGAATAAATGTTGCAATTACAACTGCGATAACCAGCGGGATGATTACAAGTCCACCCGGAAGGTTTTTCATTTTTTCAAGAATTGGGTAATCTTTGCGTTCACTTTGAACGTTTGTCTTTTCGTTGCTCATTTTCTCTCTCCTTATCTCTTATCGTGCAGATTCTCTGAACAGTCTGCTTACAATATCACATGCGGTATTGTCATTTCCGGTAAGTCCCCCTTTACCGACAACCGGAAGTCCGCTGTACTTACTGCCTACGAGGCGTCCGACATCTGTCTGTGGGATGACATAGTCCATAACTTCGATACACTCTACTCCAAGCTGGTAGCATACATTTACCATAGTGTCCCCGCCGGTTGTGTAAAGTCCTGCGACTTTCTCTTTTCCGACTTTTTCCAGAAGCTGGGAAATAATCATACCCAGACCTGCATTGATTCTGTTCGCGCTCATGCCACCTGCGTAGTGTCTCTTGTTGTCTTCTTCATCCAGATTCAGAAGTTCTCCATGAAGAGCTGTCTCAAAAAGGATCGCTCTTGGCTGATTGTCAGATTCCAGAAGTTCTGCCGCTTTGTTTACAGCTTTGAATACTTCATCCAGGGCAACATCACCGCCCTCAATAAGTGGAAGCGGTTCTACACTAACTCTCACATGACGAGGATCCTGACACAAGATTTCCATCTGTTTCTTTGTAACCGGAGTTGCGCTTCCTGCTGCGATCAGAACTGTCTTTCCTGCCTCATCAGCCTGCGGAGGAATATTCGGTTCCTCGGCACTGATCAGTTCTCTATAAAATGCAAGTTTTGAAGTAAACGGTCCCGGATCTACTGCAACAACATCCCATCTTAAGCTGATACATGCCTTTGCAATGTTTTCTACATCTTCCAGTGTGATTCCGTCTACGACAATCACTTCACATCCTGCTTTTTTCTGTTCTACAAGAGCTTCTTCAATGACTTCTTCTCCTGCAAGAACTTTATCTAATGTAACCAGACCGACTTTTCTTCTTGTCTGGCCTTCCAGTAATCTTGGAATATAATTTTCTTTTACCGGAGTACGCACATCCTGTGCAACCGGCGTATTGATCAGAGCCACACCATCGATAACGGAATATCCACCAACCAAGATTCTTCTGGACTGTGGCATAGCAGGTACTACTACTGCAACTGTACCTTCTTTCATCTGATCCAGCATTGCATCGATTTCTACACCAACACCACCGCGAAGTGTAGTATCAATACGTTTTGAAAAATATTCAACGCCCATTTTCTTCAGAGCGATCGTTGCTGATTTTACTTTATCATAAGCTTCATTTGCAGGAAGCGGACGGCTGTTACTGCTGATCAGGATTGCATCCAGTTCATCAATTCCTTCTGTCTTCTCTGCTGCTTCTTCGTTAAAAAATACCGCTGTTCTGGCTTTGGATCTTGCAAGGAGCACACCTGTTGTTGTTGCTCCTGTCAGATCATCTGCCACTGCTCCGATTAATGGCATTTATTTACCCTCTCTTTCGTGCTGTTTTGCAGCATACTCAGCTACAACCTTCGTAGATTCGATCAGACTTACACATCCTGCGATTCCTTTTCCCGCGATATCAAATGCTGTTCCGTGATCTACAGAACTTCTGATAAACGGAAGTCCGAATGTCAGTGTTACAGATTTTTCGAAATCAAGTGTCTTACAAGCAATGTGTCCCTGATCGTGATACAGAGAAAGGATTGCATCGAATTTACCGGATTTACCAATGTTAAATACAGAGTCAGCCGGGCAAGGTCCGATTGCATTGATTCCTTTTGCTTTTGCAGCTTCAACGGCCGGTCCGATATCTGTAAGCTCTTCTGTTCCGAATAATCCGTTGTCTCCGTTGTGTGGATTTAATCCTGCAACTGCAATCAGTGGATTCTCGATTCCGACTTTACGAAGCTCTTTATCAATGTTGATAACGTTCTCTAAGATTACGTCTTTTGTTGCATAGTGGCAAGCGTCTACTAATGACATGTGACGGCTTACAAAGAATACTCTTAATTTATGGCAGGAGAACATTGTCAGCGCATATGGAGAATTTGTCTGATGCTGATAAATCTCTGTATGTCCAGGCTCTTTTACTCCGACTAATTTGATAGCTCCTTTGTGGATCGGAGATGTAGAAACTGCATCTACTTTCTTAGCCATTCCAAGTTCGATAGATTTCATAACCCAGTCGATTGCCATCTGTCCTGCAAGCTTCTGCTCTTTTCCCCACTCGATAGAGTCTGTATCGTAATCTCCTGTTTCCAGAATATCGATTGTTCCAAATTCATATTTTGCTTCGGAAGGATCTGTGATCTTGTTGTATTTTAATTCTTTTCCAAGAACCTTTGCAGCTCTTTCCATGATTGCCTGACTTCCAATCACAAATGGTTTACAGCATTCATGAATCTCTTCTGAAAGCATAGTTCCTACTACAATCTCTGGTCCGATACCTGCCGGATCTCCCATTGTAATTGCTGTAACTGGTCTGAATTTCTCGCTCATTTTTCTCTTCCTTTCGTTTTCGAATACTTTCGTTTTATGTTTTGTATTTTTGTTTTGTTTTCATTTGTTGATTTTATTTTATTACTTTTGCTTTCGTTTTTCAATAGCTTTTTATCATTTCAGTAGATTCAAACACATTCGCATTACAGTTTTTGTGAATATTTACTATTATTTGCGCCTATTCTTTCGTTTTTTTTCGTTTTTTCGTTTTGTTATTTTTTTGTCATGGATTTTGTTGCATTTTTTTCGTTTCGGATGTATAATGAAACCAACAATTTTTCATATAGAATCGAGGAGGATGACATGAAGAAAAAGTTATACTTTGGAAGTAACCTGAAAATGTACAAGCCTATCAAGGAGACTGTAGAATATCTCCAGTCACTGGTTGAACATACAAAGGACATCAGCCGTGACGAGATTGAACTGTTCATCATTCCTTCCTATACAACACTGGAAAGTGCAGTGAATAAAGTAGACCGCAATTATATAAAAATCGGTGCACAGAATATGTGTTGGGAAGACGAAGGTCAGTTTACCGGAGAGATTTCACCGGTTATGTTAAAAGAACTCGGGCTGGATCTTGTAATGATCGGACATTCCGAGAGACGTCATGTATTCGGAGAGACAGACGTTGAAGAGAATAAGAAAGTAAAAGCCGCTCTGAATCATGACTTCACAACTCTGCTCTGCATTGGTGAGACTGCTGAAGAGAAGAATTTCGGTATCAGCGCAGAAGTGCTCCGCACACAGTTAAAGGTCGGCTTCCACGATGTTCCGGTTTCACAGGTTCCGAATATCTGGGTTGCTTATGAGCCGGTATGGTCCATCGGTGTAAATGGAACACCTGCTTCCGCAGATTACGCGGAAGAGATGCACAAAGTTATCAAAGAGTGTCTGCAGGAGATCTTCGGTGATGCTTCTAAGGACATTCCGGTTCTGTACGGTGGAAGTGTCAATCCCGGCAATGCCAATGAACTCATTGTTCAGCCATCTATTGACGGATTATTTACCGGACGTGCTGCATGGCAGGCAGACAAGTTTGACAAGCTGATCCGTGATGCAAAAGCTACTTACGAAGCAGCACAGGCATAAGTCCTTTTGCTGTTTGCTTACTTATATTATTTATCAATTCCAAAAGAAGCCCCGTTTCACCGGTATGTGTGAAACGGGGCTTCTGCTGTTATTTCCCTATTAGTTTTTATCCACAATACAGACTTTGAATTTTGTAATTTATCCACACTGCTTTTTACTTCTCTTCACAGATATCCTCTACAAATTCACGCATTCCCTGAATGATCAGCCACACAGACGTTGCTCCTGCATCCTGGTATCCGATGGCACGTTCCATCAGTGATTTGGCGCGTCCAAATGCTGCCTGATATTTCTTCGTGTTCTCGACACCTGCTTTTGCGGCTGCCTCCGCTGCGCGCAGCATCTCGGCCAGGCTCTTTTCACTATTTGCTTCCATTGCCTCTACTGCCGGAGCAAGTGCATCCACCATCGTCTTATCACCGACTTTCGCTTTGCCTCTCTCCTGGATTGCTGCAAGGCTTTTCTTTTCCATATGCGCCAGTTCTTCTGCACCGATAGCCTTCTTCGCTTCCATGCCTTTGGCACCGGCAAGATACAGGCTTCCGAAAATAACACCGGATGCGCCGCCCATTGACAGGAGCATTGCCTTTCCCGCCGCCTCGAAGAGTGCATAGACATTCTCTTCATTCTCCATATGGGAGAGTTTTTTCTTAACTTTCTGCATGCCGCCCGCCATACCGATTCCATGGTCTCCATCACCAATGGCACTGTCTACTTCTGTCAGATATGGTTTCTTTGCAATGATCTTATCAGCAATATATAAAAGCATATTTCTTGTATCAGCCGCATTCAGTTCTTCCAGAATTCCGGCTTTGCTTCTTACAATCTCTGCCGCTTCCACGTCATTTACATCAAATTCCGGTTCTGACTTAATCTGTACATCTTCCGTCTGGCCGCCAGCTGCTTCACCGGTATTTCCCGTAAGCTCTCCCTTCGCGTAATACGGACAGTAACATGGCATATCGTAGTATTTCTTCAGTTCTTCATCCAGTTTAAATAAAGTAATGGAAAATCCACCCATTTCCTGACTGGTACAATAATTGTTCAGATCTGTATCGTAAACTTTGATTCCATCTGCATCCAGAAGCTTTTTCACTTTGCGGAAAACAATTGCAAGTTCTGTGATCGTTGTAGAACCGAGACCGTTTACAAGTACACACACTTCATCGCCCGTTTTCAAATCCGAATCGTCCAGAATCTGCTTATACATCTTCTCGGTAAGAACATCTGCATCTTCCCACGTAGTGCGCAGTACACCGCGCTCGCCGTGCAGTCCCATGCCGTATTCAATCTCGCCTTCGCCCAACGTAAATATCGGCTGTTCCACTCCCGGAAGCTGTGCAGGTGCAGTTGCAACACCAATCGTTCTTGTATTATCTCTTGCCTTCTCCGTAACTCTGACAACTTCTTCTAATTCCAGTCCTGCATCACATGCCGCACCTGCGATTTTCACAACAAATACATCTCCTGCGATTCCGCGTCGGTCCTCGATACGCTCCTGCGGCGCGGATGCTACATCATCCCACACGCGCACATGTGCTGTCTGGATTCCATCGTCATTTAAGAACTCTTCGCCCATATCAAAATTCAGATTATCTCCCGCATAGCAGCCATACACAAAAAGAACACCTTTTCCCTGCTCGACTGCCTTCGCTGTCTGGTAAATCGTGTTCGGATCGGGGGATGCAAATATATTGCCGCACGCCGCTGCATCTGCAAGTCCTTTTCCGACAAAGCCGGAAAACATCGGTTCATGTCCGCTTCCTCCGCCGATCACCAGTGCCACTTTGTCTTTTCTTCTCTGTTTTAAAATCACACCGTTCACATCCGGATGTTTAACATAATATCTACTGTAAGCGCTGATATAGCCTTCCATCATCTCGTCTACAACGTGTTCCGCATTGTTTATAATCTTCCGCATCCTGCTGTCACCTCTTCTGTCATTATTTATATCTAAATATCTGCCGCTGCAGCTCTCTTCTGGCTGTTGCCTCTATTATGATTGTCACGTCATTATAGATTTAAAGTTAAAAGATGCCCTTACAGGCATCTTTAACAGACCATTTCTTAGTTATCTTTATTCTCAATCGCCATGATCATATCGACACGAGTCTGGTGTCTTCCACCTTCAAACTCAGCGCCAAGCCATTCATCAATGATCATCTTCGCAAGCTCAATGCCCACAACACGTGCACCAAACGCTAAAATATTTGTATTGTTGTGCTGTTTGGACAGTTTTGCAGAATACGGTTCTGAGCATACAACTGCTCTTACGCCTTTTACTTTGTTGGCAGCCAGCGAGATTCCAACTCCTGTTCCGCAGATCAGAATTCCGCAGTCTACTTCGCCGGATACAACTGCACGTCCGACTTTCTCACCAAATTCCGGATAGTTACAGCTCTCCGGTGTGTTGGTCCCATAATTGATAACTTCATATCCTTTCTCTTCCAGATACTCCATTACCTGATTCTTCATCTCTAATGCTGCATGATCGTTACCAATTCCAATTTTCATAGTATCTATCCTCTTCTTTCATTTAATTTCTTTTTATATTATAATAGTTACGGATTTAATTAGCAAGATACGAAAAGGAGAATACACTTTATGATAAAATACATCGCCAGCGATCTGGATGGAACATTACTTCAAAATGGGGCGCAGAAACCGGATAATGAAACTTTAGAACTTATCCGCCGGCTCACCGAAGCCGGAATTCATTTCATTGCCGCCAGCGGCAGACAGTATATCAATATGTACCGTATGTTTGGTCCTGTGCAGGATATGATTTCTTATGTTTCGGAAAATGGTGCCCTCGTCATGGATCAGCACAAAGCCGTCACCAAAGGCTCTCTTGACCGTGATCTTGTCCTTCGCATCACCAAATATGCCAAAGGATATCCGGCATGCAACTGCCAGCTTTCCTGCGAAAGCTGCTGTTATACCGATTCCAAAGATCCATTTTACATAAAACATATGACTGACGTTGTCCAGTACGATATGGCGGTTGTGGATAATTTAGCTGACATAAAAGAACCGTTTTTAAAGCTTGCCATGTGTGATTTCTCCGGCAAAGGAACTTCCGCAATTGAGCCTTTCTTCCGCAAAGAATTTGGTGATGAGATTAAAATCGTCACTTCCGGAAATGAGTGGATTGATTTTGTCGCACCGGATATTAATAAAGGAACTGCTCTTGAAAAGCTGGTACATTATCTTGGATTTGATATGTCTGAAGGAATTGCTTTCGGCGATCAGTTTAACGATATCGAAATGCTTCAGATGGCAGGCGACAGTTATGCGCTTTCCGGATGCGCGCCGGGCGTTGAAGCTTATGCGAACCACATGACAGATTCCGTGCAGGAAGTACTGAAGAAAGTGCTTGCTGAATTATAAAGACTACTTTACAACCAAAAAGCACCGCCCCATAACCGACACAAATCAGCTATGGAACGATGCTCTTTCTTATGTATAAATTATACCGTTCTCAATAACTTGTCCTAAGAGTTCTTCTTACTCTTCCGGAACAATGATCAGATCTTTTGTGAAGTCATTCAGAACTTCGCATCCGTCTTCTGTGATGATTACAAGGTCTTCGATACGGACACCGATGTTCTCATCCGGAAGATAGATTCCCGGTTCAACTGAGAAGCACTGTCCAACCTGGATGATATCTGTATTTACAGAAGATACATCACCGAACTCGTGGTCTTCCAGTCCGATAGAATGACCTGTTCTGTGTGTGAAATACTCTCCGAAACCTTTCTCCTCGATGTAATTTCTTGCAGCAAGGTCAACGTCGCACATTCTTGCGCCCGGTTTTGCAGCTTCGATACCACGTCTGTTAGCTTCTACTACGATATCATAAATCTCTTTTGCACGATCAGAAACTTCTCCGATGAAGACTGTTCTTGTCATATCAGATGCATAGTTATCTTTGAATCCACCGATATCAAGGATTACGCAGTCTCCACGTTTTCCTTTGGAATCATCTGTTACGTGATGTGGATCAGCTGCTCCGTGTCCATAAGCTGTGATCGGATCGAAGGATACATCTTCACATCCTAATTCTTTGTAGATCTCACGCATCTTAGCGTTCAGTTCTTTCTCTGTCAGTCCTTTTGCTACCCAAGGAATGATCTTCTCCATAGCAACATCGTTGATCTTAGAAGATTTTCTCATTAAATCCTGTTCTTTCTCATCTTTGATCATACGGATGTAGTCGATGATCGGAGAACCGTTGACGAATTTGCTTCCTCCGCCAAGTTCCTGCAGGCGGATTAAGAATTTAGATGGCCATGTTTTGTCGATACCCATGGTCTTGTCTTTCTCTACATATTTACTTAAAATCTCTACTCCGTCCTCAATATCATCATAATAAATGATATCTACTCCGAGATCTCCTTCCTGTGGAAACAGTTTGTTGATTACAAACTTATGATTTCCATTCACATTCAGATACAGTGCTAAAAGTCTCTCTCCTGGGAAGATCCATTTACCTGTCAGATAAAAAATCGCAACCGGATCGGATACGATCATCTGTGGTACATCATGCTCCTCCATTGATTTTAATACTCTTGTTACTTTTCCCTGATCCATTGTCTGTCCCAGCCTTTCTATTTATTTATAGACATTTTAAATCGGCAGTGAAACACTACCGATTTAATTTTGATTACATTATATGCTTTTCCATAACAAAAGTCAAATTTGTCAGACGATTTTTTGTATCATCTTCTTTTTATTAAACTTTTATCTCCCGTATACTCTTGATCTGCTGATCTGCCTTTGAGATATCCTGTACTCCTGAAGTCGGATTGTCATATCCGTAGCAGAAAATACCTGCTGCCCTGGCAGCTTCAATACCTGCACGGGAATCTTCTACCGCTACGGCATCCTCTGCCTGTACTCCGGTAAGCTCAAGCACTTTCAGATATACATCCGGTGCCGGCTTCTTCTTCGGTATCTCATCCCCGGAGACTGTCACATCAAACTGCTCCGCAATCCCCAGAAGTCTGAGCGAATCATCTACCAGAATACGGGTAGACGAGGAAGCAAGTGCAATTCCCATTCCTTTTGCCTTCGCACTCATGATCAACTCTTCCAGCCCTTCTGATGGTTTCACATTATTTTCTTCAATCTGCTTTGCCACGAGGTGATACTGCTCTTTTTCCAGTGCGTAAGGTTCTCCCTCAATATGATAGATCTCAATTACTTTCCGCCAGAATCCGCTGGATGATTTACCCACAGCTTCCGGCATCTTCTCATCCGGAACGATCCCATATTTTTTAAACATCATCTGCCTTGCATTCTCATGCAGTGGCTCGCTGTCTAAGATTACTCCATCCATATCAAAAATGATTAATCTTGCATCTTGTTTCCCCATAATTCTATCCTCAGTCTCCATCCTTCTTATTATCATTGTTTCCTGCACATTTTTCAGAACTGTGTCGCTTATTATTTTACATTTTTTATTTGATCTGTGCAAGTGCCGCAAACTGCGATTTCAAACTTTGATAAGAATCCAGATAGATCTGATATAACTCTTTATATATCGGTATCCATTCTTCCACCGGCTCTACAATTTTCTTAATCTGTAATGCCGCCCTTGATGCGTCTTCCGGTGTCTTGTACTCGCCCATAAATGCTGCATTCATGTAGCCGAGTCCACCCGGTGCTCCAAGATTTACTGACGGTATCTTGATCTCCTGGCCGATGACAGATGCCTTGATCTTCAGCCAGATATCACTCTTGCTGCAACCGCCGCAGCAGATGAAATCGCGAATTGGGATTCCTGTCTTGATCGCCTGATCCAGATTATCCTGCAGTGCAAAACTGGTGCCTTCCATAACCGCACGTAACATTTCCGCACGGGTTGTATTCATATTCAGCCCCATAAAAGTTCCTCTTGCATTCGGATCCCAGATTGGTGCACGCTCTCCTGCCATATAAGGGAGGAAAATAAGTCCTGTCGGATTTTTTGCACCGGCTTCGATTTCTTTATTTATTCTCGGATAAGCGTCATTTTGCGGTGTCTCGCCGCCGTACAGCGCATCACGAAACCACTTCAGTGAACCGCCGGCTGTATTCATAGCACCGAATAAAATAGTTGTGTTCTCTTTCACACCACGAAGATAAGAAAGCTCATTACATGTCACAAGTCCGTCAAATCCAAACATGACAACCGAACTTGTTCCTGTCATCTCTGCAATGCTTCCATCTCCGTAAACGCCTACTTCCAGGGCTGCTGCCGATGCATCTACTGCACCACCTAAAACAACCGTCTTCGTAGAAAGTCCGGTCTCTTCTGCTGCTTTCTTTGATACATGTCCAATGACATCCATACAGTCATAAATGTCCGGCATAATCTTCGTATCTCCGCCAATCGCTTCAAATAATTCTTCGCTCCAGCAGTTGTTATGCACATCGTAAAGCTGTGTCAATGATGCATGTGTCGCATCAATGGAAAATACTTCTGTCAGTTTATAATTGATATAACCATTCACCTGAAGAATCTTATGACATTTCTTCATCATATCCGGATGGTTACGTAAAAACCACATAAGCTCTGTCAGCGTAAAATACGTGTCCAGACGGTTGCCGGTGATCTCATACACCTTCTTCGTACCGATCTTCTCTTCTAATATTTCTAATTCTTTGGTGCTTCTCCGATCCATCCAGATCAACGCATCGTGCAGCGGCTCGCCTTCTTTTGTCATAGGAAGAACTGCCGGCGCCTGACTGCTGACAGAGATTACTTTAATATCTTCTGGGGCAACCCTGCTCTCGGTGAGAATAGACCTTATGGACTCTGCGACGCCCTTCCACCAGTCTTCCGGATTCTGTTGTGCCCATGATGCCTTCGGAAGCAGTGTCTTGTACTCTCTTCCAGCTTCTGCTACGACCTGTACACCCTCGCCAAAGAGAATACATTTTACCGTAGTCGTTCCTATATCAATTCCAATGGAATATTTCACCTTGAACGCCTCCCCTCTACTTCAATACCTCCGGATTGCAGATGAATTTCGGCTGCTCATGTGCCAGAATTTTCTTAACATCCGTAAGCACGATTTCTGTCTGATGTCCAACAATATCTCTTGCTGATCCTGCAAGATGCGGTGTCAGAACAACATTTCTCAGAGATAGGATCTTATCTCCTGCCGGAATAGGTTCAACCGGATATACATCCAGACCTGCTCCGGCAATCTTTTTATCTTTTAATGCATCGTATAATGCGTCATAATCCAGAACTTTCGCACGTGCTGTATTTACAAAATAGGCTGTAGGTTTCATAAGTGCGATCTTCTCTCTGCTGATCAGTCCGACTGTCTCCGGAACAACATTGCAGTTTACACTGATGAAATCAGCTTCTTTCATAACAGTATCCAAATCTACTTTCTTGGCATCCAGATAATCCATCTGCTCCTGTGATACATACGGATCATAAATGATCAGGTTCATGCCAAGTGCATGTGCTCTCTTTGCAACTTCTCGACCGATCATACCAAAACCGATCTGTCCAAATGTCTTGCCATACATCTCCGGTCCGCCGCCATATAATGCGAAAGGTGCATCCGGATCCATGGACCACTCAGACATTGTCTCAGCACGCTTTCCACCGTTGTCGTGATACTGTACATTTGTAAGCTGGTCTGTATATTTTAACAGATGATCTGTTAAACTCATGTTCTTGGATACACACATCAGCAGTGCGATCGTGTGCTCAGCAACAGCAATCGCATTTCTTCCACCGGCTCTTAATACCGGAATTCCTTTTGCTGTAGCAGCTTCGATATCAATACTTGCAAATGCTTCGTTACGGCAGCATACGATAATCTTTAATTTTTCTGCTGCATCAATAACTTCTTTTGTAATATCTTCAAATTCGGAGATCAGAAGTTCCACGTCTTTAATTTTCTCTTTCATCTCCGGTACCGGCATCTTAATTCCGGTTACACCATATCCTGCGAACTCATAATCTGTAGTGATTGTTTCCAACATATCTGTGTAGTTTTTGTCAAATCTTGCTGTAATTAATGTTTTCATTGGCATATCTCCTTTTTTACATCCATCTCTGCTTAAATAGCGCCGGGAGCTTTAAAGCCCCCGGTTATCATGCCTGTAAACGGCTTATTTCTGTCCGTATTTGTGAAGGAAGAAATCATGGAAGAATGCAATATCTTCATCGGAGATCTGTACCGGTCCACCGATAGACTGTACATTGATATATACCATAGCTGCTTTTTCCAGAACCTGTGATCCTGTTAATGCTTCGGAAAGATTTCTTCCGATTGTAATCTCTCCATGGTTAGCGATAAGAGCTCCTGTACGATCTTTTAAAGCTTCTACAACTGTCTTAGCCATCTCCTGTGATCCTGGCATTGTGTAGTCTGCAACACGAACATCTCCACCAAGAATCTGTACCTGGTCATCGCAGATCGGAGGAATTGGTTTTCTTGCTGTAGCCATTACCAGTGCGTAATTAGAGTGTGTATGTACGATACCGTTCATTTCCGGTCTGTCTTTGAAAATAGCTGCGTGGATCGGTGTTTCTACAGATGGTTTTAATCTTCCTTCATATTCCAGAGTATTCATATTTACAAGAACCATATCTTCCGGACATAAGCGATCATAATCCATTCCTGAAGGTGTGATTACCATATATTCATCATCTACACGAGCAGAAATATTTCCCCATGTTCCTGCTACCAGTCCGCTGTGGTACATTTTCTTAGCTGTTTCACATACTTCAATCTGTGCTACTGTCACTTTGTCTCTGTTCATTTTCATTTCCTCCTTAACCCTTTAAGATCCTTCTTTTTCATTTTATTTTTAAGATGCCTGCCCATGCAGGCACCTTAAAGTTCTTCTTAGTATCTGTACTGATATAATAAATGTTCGCCGTTCAGGAATCTTCGAACGTCAGATACAATCTGTTTTGTATGATTTACAAGTACGTCATTTGTTGCTCCTGCAATATGCGGTGTAATTACAACGTTGTCCAGCTCTGTTACATATGGATGGTTGCTTGCGATCGGCTCACTTGCATATACGTCAAATGCTGCTCCCGCGATTCTCTTCTCACGAAGTGCTTCGATGAGTGCTTCTTCATCCAAGATCGCTCCTCTGGAAGCGTTGATGAAATATGCAGTTGGTTTCATCAGTGCGATTCTTTCTTTACTAATGATTCCGGTTGTCTCCGGTGTAACTTTCATATGGCATGTAATGAAATCAGACTCTTTCATCAGTTCTTCTACTGTATTGACTTTGCGGATACCGATTTCCTCAATGTCAACTTCTCCCTGATATGGATCGTAGATCAGAAGCTGCATGCCAAATGCTCTTGCGATATGTCCTACACGTCTTCCGATACTTCCGTATCCGAGGATACCAAGAGATTTACCTTTTAACTGTGTACCTTTAAATACCATGTAAGGTGCATCCATCTTCATATCCCAGATAACGTCTGCTTTCAGTCCTTCTTTTGTTGTCTTATGTGCATCCGGGTTGCCAGTATATTTTCCTTCTTTTAATGCTTTGTATGCCATCGGAATCTTTCTTGCGATAGAAAGCATCAGACCGATTGTCATCTCTGCTGTGGAATCTGAGTTTCTTCCAGGTGTATACAGAACCGGGATTCCTCTTTCTTTTGCAGCTGCCATATCAACATTTACCGGCGTTGCTCTTGTGCATGCGATCAGTTTCAGATTCGGCGCACCTTCGATAACTCTTCTTGTAATATCATCATAGCTTGTGATGATAATGTCTGCATCTTTTGTCTTCTTTACAAGCTCATCCTCTTCCATCTTCGGAAGTCCGAGTGCCCATCCGTCCAGCACGACATCACCCATCTCGTATAATGGCTTTAATTCTTCTTCATTGTACTCTGCGGTAAAAAATATTTTCATTTCTCTAATCCTCCTTGATTGCCTGAATTTTCTTATTCATCTGGTGTCTGTAGTCCCAGATCTGTTGATTGTGAATTCGTACCTGTCTGAAAAGTTCATATAACAGATCGTATTTTTCTGTACGTTTCAGATTCGGTTCGTATGTCTGTTTAAATACACAAGCTTTCTCTACCGCCTCCTCATAAGACCTGTATATTCCAAGTTTCACACCTGCGATCAGCGCAACACCTTTTGCACCAAGTTCTTTTCCTGCAGGTATCATAACTTTCATTCCCATTACATCTGCAATCATCTGTGCCCATACCGGGCTCTTTGCTCCGCCACCGGCAAGATATAAAGTCGCATGTTTATCTACATTCTGCAGACAGTCGCGGATAGAAAGACTTAAGCCTTCGTATACTGCCCGGATCAGTTGTTCTCTCGTTGTAACCTGGCTGATTCCGAAGAAGCTTGCTCTTGCATATGGATGATAAAACGGAGCTCTCTCTCCCGCCACGCTGATGTACGGATGATAAACGACTCCGCCGCAGCCTACCGGCACGCTTTCTACCATTTTATCAATCTCAGTGAAATCTTTTGTATTTGAAATATTCTGAAGCATCCAGTCAATGTTTGGTGTGCCGTTCAGTGTCGGCTGTAATTCTACATACAATTCTTTGATCGGATGTTTTTCGTATCTGGAATTCTCTGCTCCAAAATCGCAGTCTTCCTTGCGCATAACCATCTCACTGGCACATGTTGTGCCGAGGATGACGCAGGCATCTTTCTCATGGATCGCGCCAAGTCCGATTGCTGTTGCTGATGTATCCAGTGCTCCGGCAACGACCGGTGTACCTTTGGCAAGTCCGGTCTCTTCTGCCACGCTGTTAAGAATTGTTCCGACTACTTCATCTGAATCCACCGGATCCGGAAGGTAATCACGATATTCATAAATATCTAATTCTTTCATCAGATCTTCTGCAATCTTACCGGTCTGTGCATCAATCAGGGAAGTGAAACTGTCGGTGATCTCTGTTCCGATCTTGCCGGTCAGATTATAACGGATCCAGTCTTTACAGAATAATATCTTATCCCCCTTATCCAGCACATCTTTGCGATGAGACTTCATCCACCGCAGAAGCATCATCTGATTGCCAAGAAGCGGCGGGGTTCCGGTTGTCCGGTGATAAAGTTTACCGATCTCAGGATATTCTTCCGTGATCTTATGTACTTCTGCAACTGCACGTCCGTCACACCAGAGAATTGCATTCTGCAATGGCTTTCCTTCTTTGTCGATCAGCCAGCATCCTTCTCCCTGTCCGGTAACTCCGATACCTTTGATATCTTCTGCTGCAACTACTTTTGAATCCATCAGTTCTGTAATGCAGGCTTTGACTTTTTCCCATACGATTGTCATATCCTGTTCTTCATTGTTCCCACCGTCGTTGATCGTTTCGCTCACACGGCTTGCAACCTGTATCTCTGTACCTTTCTCATCGAACAAGACTGCCTTGACATTTGACGTTCCGACATCAATTCCCATAATATAATCCATGCTTTATCACTCCTCTTCTTTTACGATCTCAAGAATCTCTCTTGCCGTCGTTTCATCTGTAATCAGTGTATCTATACAATTCGTACGAAGAGCTGCTTTGATTGCCTGCACTTTCTTGGCACCACATGCTACAAGAATTACATTTGGAATTCCCTTCAGGCATTCTACATTGGCACTCAGCAAACGATCTGACAATGGACAATTATCCCAGGATCCGTCTTCTCTGATTGGATTCATTGCAATATCTCCAATAAATCCCTCTGCACGGAGCATCTGTATATCTTCCTTTGTAATATGTCCTCTTGTGCACATCGTAGACTGCTCTGTTAATTCACCAACTCCAAGTACCGCTATATTGCACTTCTTCATTAATTCAAAAGAAGCTTTGATACTTCTCTCTTGCATCAGCATCTTCTTTGTTTCTTCATGTTCTACAACCACCGGCGCATATAACATATAACTTGCACAGTCCAGCTTGTTCGCAAGATTTCGTGCGATCTCGTCAGACTTTTCAACCTTCTGTTCTATGTTCTGCGCTCCCATAAGCTGTACAACCCGGCATTCGCTTCTCTTGTGATAAACCATCTGATCTACAACCTCTGCCAGTGTGTGTCCCCAGGAAACTCCTACTGTGTCTCCCTGCTGAATCTTATCCTCCATATACTGGGCCGCTACGTTTGCTACTTTATATATTGCTGTATCTCTCTCGCCATAATCACTGGCTACAATCACCTGTTTTAAAGTATAGGCTTCTTCCAGCTTACACTCCAGCTCAATATTATCTCTTTCGTAGCCTTGGATACTGATATTTACAATTCCAAGATCCATCAGCGAATTGATGATCTGATTCACTTTCTGTCTTGTGAAGGAAAGACGTTTTGCAATCTCATCTTGTGTCATTCCCAGGGTGTAATACCAATATGCAATCTTTATATATACATCTTCTCTCATATATCTCTCCTTGGTTACATTTGTAATTTTATATTACATTTGTATTTAGTATAGCATTTTTTGTGCTTTTGTCAATAGTTCTCGGACATATAAGATGGCACTTTTTTGCCTTAAATACGCCATTTTTCAAGCTTTTCATGACACTTTTTTCACAATTCTAAAAGAAGCCGGAAGATGAGTCTTGCTCTCTATCTCCCGGCTTCTTTTAAGCTATCTCAGAACTGTCTTTCCGATGTATGATAGTTCCTTATGCTGTTTAGTTCTAAAAATGCCATACAAATTGTTTCGTACTTTGTACTCCCACAATTCTGCCCTACATTCGCATATCGTGAAGCTTACAATCCACTTTTATGCCCATATTCGGGGCGGAGCACTAAGTCATAAAACCTCTCACATGCAAGCACACCGTGGTTTCAGACTTGTGCTCCTGGCATCTTATAATAGTTCGCTGATTCCGTCCGCCATTGCGCTGAGGATAATGCAGCAGGAGGTTG